>CAXEKM010000730.1:0-6086 GCA_963996645.1 uncultured Marinoscillum sp. | reverse complement strand
CATTAAAGATATGGCTAAGGCCAATTGAATTTTCCGCAACATAAGTGTCTAATAGATGGTTAGCAACACAGAAATTAATGAGAAAATCTGATAATCTCACAATCTAGGTTGCAACCCTAACCTATTGACAATCAAAGCAAACGGCACATACATTGACAGTTTTTCAGCTTTTCGAAGTTCAATTGAAAAATTCATTTTATTCGCCGAAAAATCCTATCGCTTCTTGATAAGTTTTAAATTTTGATGTTGGCAAAAATTATTTTACTCAGAGTGGTTATTAACATAGTTTTCCCACTTATCCAGCACTTTTACGAAATCTTCTGGAAGTTCCGAATCAAATTGCATCTGTTTTTTACTGATGGGATGAATGAAGCCCAATGACTTAGCATGAAGTGCCTGACGAGGCATTACTTTGAAACAGTTTTGAACAAACTGCTTATACTTCGTAAAGACGGTACCTTTCAAAACCTGATCACCTCCGTAAGTGGCATCATTAAAAAGCGTATGACCTAAATACTTCATATGCGCTCTGATTTGATGCGTTCTTCCTGTCTCTAGATTGCACTGAATCAAGCTGACATATCGTAGAGTTCTTAAAGTCTTGTAGTGAGTGATGGCTGTTTTACCAAAGTCCCCCTTAGGAAAAGCAGAAGTAATGCGGCGATCCTTTAAACTACGTCCAACATTGACATCAATAGTACCATCAGCAGGATCCGGCTCACCCCAAACCAATGCATAATAGGTTCTTTCTATGCTATGGTCAAAAAATTGCTTAGCCAGACCATTCATTGCTTGTTCCGTTTTTGCAATTACTAATAATCCAGAGGTATCTTTATCAATCCTGTGAACTAATCCAGGGCGACCTTCATTGCCCTTCATTTCTGGCAGGCTTTGAAAATGATAGGCCAAAGCATTTACAAGAGTACCCGTCCAGTTTTGATAAGCAGGATGTACCACCATTCCTGCTGGCTTGTTAACAACAAGTAGATATTCATCCTCATAAACGATATTTAATGGAATATCCTCAGGAACAACATCTTCATCTCTGGGAGGTTCTGTGATATAGACATGTATTTCATCTCCGGGATGAATTTTATAGTTGGGTTTTATCTGTTGGCCATTAACCTTAACAAATCCATCCTTAATTCCTTGTTGAATTTTATTTCTTGTCACATTGGGCAAGCGATCAATTAAGAACTTGTCAACTCTTAAAATTGCTTGATTTGGATCAGCAACAATTCTATGCTGTTCAAATAATTCCTCCTCTTGTGCTTCTTCTTCTACTTCAGCCATGGTGCAAATTTACCTAACTTCGTGTTATGGTAAACCTACCGTCTCCTGTCCAACGCTTAAATGACGAACTTTTTGTTAAGAATGATGTACAGGTCTGGGTTAAAAGAGACGATTTGATCCATGAAGAAATCATGGGAAATAAGTGGCGGAAACTCAAGTACAATGTAGAATATGCCATTACACAAGGATATAAAGGCTTACTAACTTTCGGTGGAGCATTTTCAAATCATATAGCTGCCACTGCCGCTGCTGCCCAAGCAAATAATTTAAAATCAATAGGCATTATTAGAGGAGAGGAGCTTACTGCTTCATCCAATGCGACTTTGCGATACGTAAGTCAGCAAGAGATGTGTCTGAAGTTTGTCTCCAGAAATGCTTTTAGAGAAATGAAAGCAGACATTTCTGAGCTGCAGGAAATATATCCTGATTATTACATCTTACCAGAAGGAGGAACAAATAGTCTGGCAATACGAGGCTGCTCGGAAATAATTGAAGAATTATCAGAGGTTTATGATTATTACGTAACCCCAATAGGTACTGGAGGCACTTTTACCGGGATACTAAAGGGGCTTAGAGGAAAAGGAACTTTACTTGGCGTATCTTCTCTGAAAGGAGACTGGATAGATGATGAAATCGAGGAATTGCTCAAAATGAATGGTGTTGATTTCAAAAATTACGAGGTGTTAAAAGATTTCCATTTTGGTGGATACGGGAAAGTAACCGATCAATTAATTGACTTCATTAATCGAATCAAACAAAAAAATGAGCTTCAATTGGACCCTATTTACACAGGTAAGATGTATTTTGCTACTTTAAAACTTATTTCAGAAGGGTTTTTTCCACCGAAATCAAAGATTCTTGTGATCCATACTGGGGGTTTACAAGGCATTGCCGGTTTTAATGAAGTAGCAAAAACGAAGATTCTGGTTTAGTTTTGAAGTAAGAAGTTGTAAAAGTGAAGAATTCACCCATCGCCGCCTTGATTCTTTTACTCACTTGCATGAGCTGCAATGTGGGTGATCTGGATTTTTCGAATATCGAGAAACCTACACTCGAGCCTACAGTAGCCATACCGCTAGGTTCCCTCAGCTATACTATGCGCGAACTGATCGAGAAGGTAGGTGATTCCCAACTTGACCTTCAGGAAGACAGCAGTTCTCTTATCCATTTAGCTTATTACGATACAGCAAGTTTTAACTCCGGTGAAGAGATTATTACGATCAATGATGTATTAAATTCCGAAAAAATATTCGTAGATAAAACCGAAGAATCTTCAGAAAGTCAGGTAGTGGGCATCAAAGAGAATTTCACGTTCAAATATCCTGCAGAAAACAATGAGCAAATAGATAGCATTTTTTACAAAGCTGGTGAAATGGTGCTTACTGTTACATCATTTTTAGCTCATGATTTAACCTATGACATTCAGATTGCCAATACCAGAAAAGTATCTGATAACAGCTTTGTTACTTTCTCTGGAGAACTAGCGGCTAATAGTTCCAAATCGTCTTCAGTTGATCTCGTAGGTTATAAAACGCTTTTATCCTTCTCAGAAGAAAATGGCAACGTATTTGGTCTAGACGCAGATATATCCATCTTTGTTGGACCTAATGAAGGGATTCCTGAAAACGACAGCATTGACATCACGCTAAGGTATCAAAATCAGGAATTTAGCCTGATCTATGGAAAGTTCGGACAGGATACATTAAATGTTGGGGGTGAAACTTTAGACGTAAAATTCTTTTCAGACCTTGGAGAATCAGGTTTGAGGTTCGGCAGTCCAGAAATCAACTTCAACTTTACGAGTTCTTTTGGATTACCTCTTGGTATCCTATTTAATGGAATGTATGGTGTAGACAGTACTGAAAATGGAATAGACACAGTCTACCTGAGCGGAGATGCAGCAACCATTCCACAAATAATCGGAGGAGCATCAACTCCAGGAGATGCAATATCTTCAACGGTTTCATTAAGCCCAAGCAATTCTTCTATCAGAGACCTACTTGGTGTTTCGCCGAACACTATTGGCTTTAATCTAACATCAATAACAAATCCAGAAGATCCTACTCAATCAAACTTTGTCATTGATACCAGTAAAATATCAACGACTATTGAGATGAAATTGCCTATGGAATTATCCCTTGACGATCTAACTCAAGAAGTAGGTTTTGACCTAGGAGAAGGACTCGAATTTGAAGCGGCTGATTCTGTAAGTCTCCGTATTGTAGCTGATAATGGCTTTCCTTTTTCAGCAAGCGTAAAACTTTCCATTGTAGATGAGAATGACTCTACACTATTTTCTGTCCCATCTGTCTTAGTTCTTGAAGCTCCATTCTTAAACCTTCAAGGGTTGGTTACGCAATCAAGAAGACAAGTTTCTGATGTTCCAATCAACAAAAGTGGTGTTGAAGCTTTAGCAGTAGGAAGTAGATTAAAATTGATATTAACACTTAATACCCCATCCAGCAACAGGGAAATATTTGTGAAAATACTAGCCGATTATAGACTTGATGTGAAAGTTTCGGCTGTAGGAAAACTCAGTATTGACTTATGAGGTGTATTAAAGTCTTATCTAAATATCTAATACTTAGTATCGCCATAGCACTTTCGTTAAAGCTTTCGGCTCAAACGAGTATGGGATTTTATAATATGGGAAATGCTACCTTCCAGAGTAGTTTTTACAACCCCACATACATTCCTGAAGGCAAACTATTCATAGGGTTACCTGTTCTTTCTGGTGTACATCTCAACATCAACAATAAGTTCGATTACTCAGATGTATTTGTCCGAACAGAAACTGGAAACAAGATTGACCTAAATGGATTCCTCGCGTCTCTTCAAAAAAACAATACTGTTTCCGCCACAATTGACCTTAATTTATTCCATGTAGCTTATACCACCAGTAATGGAATGAATTTCTCTCTTTTTGCCAATGAAAGAGTTCAAACAGATGTACTGTATACTCGTCAATTGATGCAATTTGCCATAGAGGGGAACATTTCACAATTAGGTGAAACAATTAAAATTGATAAAACAGCAGCATCTGCCACCTATTTTAGAGAGATTGGTGTTGGGTTTTCTGGAGCCATTCCTAAGCTGAAAATGAATGTTGGAGCCAGATTAAAATATTTACAAGGAATAGCTAATGCGAGCACTTCCAACTACACTGCTCAACTTACAACTAACAGTGTTGATTATCAGCTTGACCTTGATTTGGAAAGAGCAGCATTAAGAACTAGTGGAGTTGAAACCTTACAAGGCAATACCAATATCGATCCTGTAAGCTACCTAATTAACAATGCCAACAAAGGTGTCTCAGCAGACTTTGGCATGTCCATGGAGTTGAATCGCTATATCAATTTCTCTGCTTCAATTGTTGATCTGGGCTTTATCTCCTGGCAAGAAGATGTAAAAAATTATACCATCCCAGATACGGTAATGAGATATGGCGGCCTTAATCTTAAAGAGCCAAAAGGACTTGAGGAGAATATTAAAGATTCATTAATCAATCGTTTTAAAAATCGATTGGTCAAAACAAATGACGCCTATACCACTAGTCTAAATCCGAAACTTTACACAAGTGTTTCCTACAAAACACCACTGGGTGGTGAAGTAGTTGGGTCATTAGGGACCAGATATGTAAAGGGAAAATTTAATTATTTAGTTGGTGCCGGTTATCGCCATCGCTTTGGAAAATATTTTATTGGATCAGCGAGTGTTACAAGACTTCCTCAACAGTTCGTCAACCTTGGTGCTGGACTGGCCATAAAAGGTGGACCTGTACAATTCTATCTAGCTGCAGATCAACTAGTAAAATTCGATCTTACCAAAGCAAAATCCTTCGATTTTAGAGTTGGAATGAATTTCATCATTGGCAAACGTAAAGCCAAGTCAAGTGCCTCTTCATCAGGAGGAAGTTCCATAAAGCAAACAAAATCTCAAGCTTCCGCGAATAGCTTCCTCGGCAAACAAGTAAAAGTAAAGGGGCAGGATGACATCTATACAGTGATTAAAAAACAGGATAGAAGAAGACAAAAAGATTACACCAACCCTGCTGCTGATATTCCATCTGAAGGAGGATATTATGAAGGTGAAGTAATTAGTGAACCGATACCTTCGGAAAGCCTACGTAAGTTTTTTGGTGGTAAAAGTGATCCTATACCATCCGAAACGAAGAAGAGTAGAGGTACAGTCAAAAGTCCACCAATACCTGGGTCAAATAAAAAAGTAAGATCAGGTAAAAGCGACCCAATTCCGAGATCTAAGAAAAAGGTATTCGGCGGGAAAAGTGACCCTATACCAGGCTCTAAAAAAATCAAACGTGGTGGCAAAAGCGATCCTATACCAAAATCAAGCAAGAAAGTAAGAGGTGGAAAAAGTGCACCAATACCTTCAGGCGGTAAAAAAGTAAAAACAAGAAAAAGCTCACCAATTCCAAAAGGAAAGAAAAAGCGTAAAAACTAGTTGAATAAATCAGCGAATGCATCCGCTAATTTGCTGAATGCTTTTACTTCGATATCAAACTTAGACAAATCTACACCTTTGATATTGTGAGTAGAAACGTAAATCTGTGAGAAACCTAATCTTGCAGCTTCAGTGATTCTGGATTCAATTCTGTTAACAGCCCGTATTTCTCCACCTAGGCCAACTTCTGCTGAAAAACATATTGAACTTGGAATGGCCACATCGTCAAAAGATGAATAAATCCCTGCGCAAATTGATAAATCCAAAGCAGGATCGTTGACCTTGATACCACCAGCCATATTTAGGAATATATCCTGAGCACTCAAGCGAAT
>CAXEKM010000729.1:0-4806 GCA_963996645.1 uncultured Marinoscillum sp. | reverse complement strand
TGAAATGTGAAATTTGAAAATCAAATCGTCTGTGAATAAATACTTAGTTCATACCCTTACGTCAGTAGTCAACAGCTCCAAAGTCATGTGTCGGAATCGTTACAGACTATTGAATATTAACTATGAACTGAGAAAAACTGCTTAGTAAAATGGAAGACAAAATCATCGTCGGTCTCGATATAGGGACCACCAAGATTTGCGTCATTGTTGGGCGCAAAAACGAGTTCGGAAAGCTCGCGGTGTTGGGGATGGGTAAAGCCGTTTCTGATGGAGTAATCCGAGGTATCGTAACCAATATTGATAAAACGGTAAACGCAATCGAAAAAGCGGTTAACGAAGCGTCTGAGCAATCAGGAATTGATATTCGTGTCGTTAACGTGGGTATTGCAGGTCAGCACATTCGTAGTGCTATTCATCATGGATCTATCACTCGTGAGAGCAATGATGAAATCACTGTAGAAGATGTGAATCGACTGAATAACGATATGTATCGCATAGTGATCCCTCCTGGGAGTGAGATCATTCACGTGATGCCACAAGATTATATCATCGACTATGAAGATGGTATTAAAGATCCAGTAGGTATGTCAGGTGTGAAAATGGAAGCCGATTTCCATATCATCACAGCTCAAACCAATGCGATCAATAACATTAACAAATGTGTACGAAGAGCAGGGTTGGAGATTGAGAATCTGATCCTCGAGCCACTTGCTTCCAGCTTGGCTGTGTTGAGCGATGAGGAGAAAGAAGCGGGAGTATGTCTGGTAGATATTGGTGGTGGTACTACTGATATCGCGGTATTCTATGATAATATCATTCGTCACACTGCAGTGATTCCATTTGGTGGTAACATTATCACATCTGATATCAAACAAGGATGTATGGTGATGGAGCATCAGGCTGAATTGCTGAAAACGAAATTTGGAAGAGCTATCTCTGAAGAGGCTAATCCAAATGAGATCGTGTCAATTCCAGGTTTGAGAAACAGACCTCCAAAGGAGATTTCTGTGAAGAACCTTGCGCATGTAATAGAGGCAAGAATGGAAGAGATCATTGAGATGGTTCACACGGAGATCATTACTTCAGGATATCACAAGAAGCTTGCAGCTGGTATTGTGGTAACTGGTGGTGGATCGCAGTTGACCAACTTGCAGCAGTTGTTTGAATACATGACTGGTTTAGATACTAGAATTGGATATCCAAACGAGCACCTTGGTAAGAGCAAGGTTGACTCTGTGAAGAGCCCAATGTATGCAACTTCAGTTGGTTTGGTATTGTCAGGATTTAGAGCAATCGATATCCGCGAAGACAGATACAATGAGCGTGCTTCTTTGAAAAACAACAACAGAAAAGGTGGTTCTAAGCAAGGGGCAAAGTTCTTCCAAAACATATTAGAGAAAACGAAGGGTCTTCTTATTGACGATCTGGATGATGAAAAAGACTACTAATAAGTAATAAAGATATAGTTGGTGGCGTGCCACCAGCGAAAATTAAATAATTGTTTAACTGAGGATTTACATAAAAAACCAAACGTCATGGCAGAAAATATGTACAAATTCGATTTACCCTCACACCACAAATCCATTATTAAGGTAGTAGGTGTTGGAGGAGGAGGCAGCAATGCTGTCAACCACATGTACAACCTTGGGATCAAGGATGTAGAGTTCGTAGTTTGTAACACGGACATTCAGGCACTAGAAACTAGTCCAGTGCCTAACAAATTGCAACTGGGAGTTAATCTTACCAGTGGACTTGGAGCTGGTGCGAACCCTGAAAAAGGAAAGCACGCTGCGCTAGAGTCTAAAGAAGAAATCAGAGAAATGCTTTCTCAGGATACCAAGATGGTCTTTATCACTGCAGGTATGGGTGGTGGTACTGGTACCGGTGCTGCTCCAGTTATCGCAGAGGTAGCCAAAGAGATGGATATCTTGACAGTTGGTATTGTCACTGCGCCTTTCGTATTTGAAGGTCGTAAGAAGATGAAAGCTGCCAACGAGGGTATCGCTGAGCTGAAGGCAAACTGTGATACGGTGCTTGTCATCTTGAATGATAAGTTGCGTGAGATCTTCGGTAACCTGGCTATCAGAGAGGCATTTGCTCAAGCTGATAACGTTTTGACTACTGCAGCTAAGGGCATTGCGGAGATCATTACGGTATCTGGTTATGTAAACGTCGATTTTGAAGATGTAAAAACCGTAATGAAGAATGCTGGAGCTGCAGTGATGGGCTCTGCGCAGACTTTCGGTGAGAATAGAGCACGTAGAGCTGCTGAAGAAGCATTGAACTCTCCATTGCTTAACAATCAAAATATTACTGGTGCTGAAAAAATCCTTCTTTCTATCATGTCTGGAGAGGATGCTGAGCTTCAGATGGATGAGTTGGCAGATATTACTGATTACATGCAAGAATTTGCAGGTGATGAGGCTGAGGTGATCTTCGGTCACGGTGTGGATCCTAACCTTGGTGAAAACATTCGTGTGACTGTGATTGCTACCGGTTTTGATAACAATGATGAGATCAAGCCTATCAAGAAACCTGAATCTGTTGCTACCCCAACTCCTACGGAGACTAAAAGAGTATTTGATCTGGAGTCTTCAAGACAAATCAAACTCTTTGATAGTACCAGCAATAATAGGGATGAAGATGAAGAAGACGAGTCGGAATATAAATCGTCAATCAGAAATCAGAAGCCTGAAGAAGAGGATGAAGAGAAAGATGAGCTGAGATATGATTTTTTGAAAAGAGAAATCAGAAAGGCAGTAGAGGAAGAGGATGAAGAAGAAGAGAACGAGTTTGAATTCGATTTAGGAAGTGATTACGAGGTGTTTGATGATGTAGAGGAAGAAGAGGAGATGAGCACTCCTGTGGAGCCTCAGAAGTCTCATTTCGACCCATTCTCTATCGAAAACATTACTGCAGGTCATTCTGCTTCTAAAAAGATGGAATTAATGGAGCAAAGAAGAAAACGTGAGGAGATGCTTGAAGGCACTCAGCGTGAAGAGATTGCGACCAAAAATTATAAAGACCGATTTGATGTGCCAGCTTATGAGCGTAAACAGGTGACTTTTTCGAAAGTTCCACATAGTTCTGAGCGAAACATTTCAAAATTTAATTTAACAGACGAAAATCAGATACTGGGTAACAACAAGTATCTACACGATAATGTGGATTAATTCACCGAGTTGACCCAAATTATGCATAAAGCATAATTTGCCCACAGGGCTGACGAAATCTTTGCTTTGTCAGGACGGTCCGCCGCAGCGGTAACCCTGACAAATAATTCTAGAATTAAGAATTATTTCGTCATTGTTCAATAGAAAATCAGGTCTACTATTCTGAAGAATTCTATTGAATAATCCGGGTTGAAATTATCGGTGAGTAGCCTATTCTAAGCCTGAAAAGGTGATGGGATTGGTATCTCTAATCCGCTAAGATTAAGCAGTATTTCTGCACATGACGGAGGGCGCATGGTATTTACCAGCGCTCTTTTTTTTGTTCTAAAATTGAGAATGAGTTAAAAAATATTTCTTTTGATTACTCATTTTATTAAACTTGGTACTTGAATAATCGAATAGGTTAGAATATGAAAAATCCGCTAGCAGGTATTATCAGAATGTTTCAGCCGAAATACTCGGTAATTGTGAATATGTACCATGTAATTCCTGGAACTCCTGTTAAGAAGTTTGAGCACCGACATGATTTTGGAAAAGGGGAGTATGACCAGGCTTCTATGTTTTACCATAAAGTAGTTAAAAAGCACACTACGCTTGGTTTTCCAAATACTGAAATCGAACTGATCAAAGGCAGAAAGACGATCGTAGAAAGAAAAATCTTTGGTCCTGTTGATGTAGTAAAGACGTTAAATGTGAAAAGCGCATAAGCTAACACAGTGAAAAGAATATAGATACTCCTTCACATCAGTGAAGGAGTTTTTTATTTGTCTTTATTGATATACTCTACAATGATTTTGTGGAGTTTTTCTGCATTGAAAGGTTTGGTCATCAAATCATTCATCCCTACTCTTAACGCTTCCTCTCTTACCTCTGGAAGTACATCTGCTGTAAGTGCAATAATTGGAATGTTCTTTATACCTGGCATTTGTCTGATGGCCTCTGCTGCCTGATAACCATTCATAATCGGCATCTGGATATCCATAAGGATCAAATCAAATTGATTCATCATTACTTGATCCAGAGCTTGCTCTCCATTATCAGCAAAAGCAACTTCACAGTTCCATTTCTTCAAGAACTTAGCAGCAACAATCTGATTGATCTGATTGTCTTCTACTAAAAGAATTTTCGAACCATCTAGCTGAGTTGCTTCACCTTTTTGGTCATTGACGTTGGTGTTCTTAACCTCAGCTTTGTTAAATACTACTTCAAAATAGAACGTTGACCCAGTTCCTAGTTCACTTTCAGCTACCAGATCACTTCCTACCAGTTGAAGGAGTTTCTTGGATATGGACAAGCCAAGCCCGGTTCCTGAAAGTGTATTGTGGGATTGATCGTGAACCTGAGTAAAGCGATCAAAGATTTTATCAATATTCCCTTTAGCAATTCCAATTCCGGTATCCTTAACAGTGAGTTTGAGTTTAGCTTTCGATAGAGATTCATCGAGTAGCTCTACTTTTAGCTCTACCTGACCATGAAGTGTAAATTTGATTGCATTACTAACCAGGTTGTTCAAAATCTGACTTAGTCGAACCGGATCACCAATTAATAGATCAGGAATTTTATCATTGAGATCAAGATTAAGTCGGATAGACTTGCGCTCTGCTCGCTGTGTGTAAGTGGAAACGATATGTTG
>CAXEKM010000728.1:0-2691 GCA_963996645.1 uncultured Marinoscillum sp. | reverse complement strand
GAGTCCCATGGGTAGATGATCACAATAACATTCACGTGAATAGAGGATTCCGAGTACAAATGAATTCTGCTATCGGTCCATACAAAGGAGGCTTACGTTTCCACCCTACCGTTAACCTCTCTGTCTTGAAGTTTTTAGCATTTGAGCAGGTTTTCAAAAATAGCTTGACGACTCTACCACTAGGTGGAGGAAAAGGTGGAAGTGATTTTGATCCAAAAGGAAAATCAGATGCCGAGGTTATGCGATTCTGTCAGAGTTTCATGACGGAGTTATCTAAGCATATAGGCGGGTACACAGATGTGCCTGCCGGAGATATCGGTGTTGGTGCACGTGAGATTGGATACTTATTTGGTCAATATAAGCGACTGAATAATGAATTCACCGGAGTACTTACTGGAAAAGGATTCTCATACGGTGGATCTTTGATCAGAACCGAAGCTACCGGATATGGTCTGGTTTATTTTGCGAAAGAAGTAATGGATGCTAACAATGACTCACTGGAAGGTAAAGTCTGTGCGGTATCCGGAAGCGGAAATGTAGCTCAGTACGCCATTGAGAAATTAATTGAGTTTGGTGCAAAGCCGGTGACAGTATCTGATTCTGGAGGATGTATTTACGATCCGGACGGAATAGATACGGAAAAACTAGAATTCATTAAAGAACTCAAAAACGAGAAGCGCGGTAGAATCAGTGAATATGCTGATCAGTATAAAAGCGCGGAATTCCACAAGGATATTACTCCATGGACTATTAAAGTAGATTTTGCATTCCCATGCGCTACTCAGAATGAGTTGGCTCTGGAAGATGCGAAGACTTTGGTTAAAAATGGATGTAAGGGTGTTTTTGAAGGAGCTAATATGCCAACAACTGAAGAGGCACTCTCTTATTTCAGAGAGCAGAAGATTTTCTTCAGTCCAGGTAAAGCATCTAATGCAGGTGGTGTAGCGACTTCTGGATTAGAGATGTCACAAAACGCACAGCGAATTTCATGGACTAGAGACGAAGTAGATTATCGTCTAAAAATGATCATGAGAAGTATTCACAAGAATTGTGTGGATTACGGAACAGGTTCCAATGGATATGTGGACTATGTAAAAGGAGCCAATATCGCGGGATTTGTGAAAGTAGCTGATGCAATGATCGCACAAGGGGTTGTTTAAGACCCCTTTTTCTTGGTGGTTTACCGAGGACTCAATTATATTTGCTCCTCATTAAAAAGATAGTAATATGGCAATGTTAGTTCTTATAGGTGTATTGTTCGTTTTCGCAATGGTATGCCCTATGATCCTTCCAAATAACAAAGTAAGCAATCACAAAAGAGATCACGTTTAAGATTTAATCAATCTTAATTTGACTGTGGAGTATCATAGTGTCTAGTTCCAGACATAGTAACTCTCCCATATTTTCTCGATTACCAAGATATACACAGCCATTGTCTAATGGGATAATTTTATCCTGGCTAGCAATGGCTTTTTCTATTTTATCCTTCTCATGTGGAAAATGACCATGAATAATGGTTTTATTTCCTGCCTTCTCTGAGTTGTAGCCAAATTGTCGGATATTCAGCATTTCCACTTTGGATTCAAAAGGGTTGATTAAACTAAAATCGAATCCGGCATGAACTAACAGAAAAGGGCCAATATCAAAGAAAGAATAAAGATTAGATAACTCATTCTGATAATAAGCGACATCATTATCTGTCAACTCTAGTAGATCTGAGTTGCCAAGTTCAATAAGTTTTTCTTCAAGGGATTCTGAGCCTGTTTGCAGATATTCCAAAAACAGATCATCGTGATTACCTAATAAGACAAAGTAGTTTGGGAGCGAATTGAGATGTAATATAAAGTCTAGTGTTTTTTTGCACTCGGGACCTTTGCTGATATAATCTCCCAAAAAAAAGACTTGATCAGACTGCTGAATTTCTAATCGATCAAGAAGAGTAGTTAGCGTAGCATAGCATCCGTGTATATCGGAAATTACTAACCTACGCCCTGTGGATGAACCAATGAATTTGCCTAATGACTTAGGCATTTAATTAGTCTTCGCTTTTTTGTTGTGTTTTTCTAAAGTCAACTAAAGAAATAGCTGCTCCGAATGCAACAAGAATCACAACGATGTTAACAAATAAATCTACTCCGCTAGTTACTGCTGGATTTGTAAGTTGTTCCATAATTAAATGATATTTTGTGCGAATATAAGGCATTTCGAGTCAACGAACCGAACAGAAATACATAACTTATTCGCCGATGAGCGAAGTGATTTTATTTAATACCAAAGAAGAGTTGACGAACATCGTTGGAAATTACGCAATTGTGACTGTCATCGTGAACCAGGAGCAAATGAGTGTGACACGAATAAACGATGATGTTTTCGTTTTCGAATCGAAATGTCCACATTTTGATCACCCAATGAAGAATGCAAAAGTAAGTCCAGCAGGTAAGGTCACCTGTACCTGGCACAATTATCAATTTGATCTGGATTCAGGACAAGAGTCTGAGACAAGATGTCGTGCTATGAAAACCAGAAAAGCATACTACAATGAAAATGGCCAACTTTTGGTTCAGCTTTAAGAAATACTGAACCAACGCACAACTGATACTAACCAATCAGCAATCACCTGAGCAAATTCATTTCCAGAACCTCTTCCGATTACGTAGAGTACAAACATGAGGTACAAGCCAAGCAAAATAG
>CAXEKM010000727.1:0-7674 GCA_963996645.1 uncultured Marinoscillum sp. | reverse complement strand
TTGCTAAAAATATCTTTGAATTTGGATTCTGTGCCTACAAATTCCCGATCCTTCAATAACTCAAATACCTGAAAAGCCTTCTCCACATGTTTGGACAAGAATACCAAAGGCTCTTTCCGAGCATCATCCATCATGTTGCGTAGGTAATGAGCGTCAATCCATCGATCAATGTATAGTTTTGCCTTTTCATCAAAGGCAAGAATGAGCCTTTCGGATTTAATCTCATCGTCTTCATCCCTGTATTCGATTTCCTCCAGAAAATCTGCCAGTCTTTGAACCAAATGCTGGTATGGGATAGAGATTTGTTCACCTATCTTGTATTCTCTATACAGAAAAGAGATGATCAATGGCAGGTTCCTTGCCCGTAGAAGTTTCAAGGTTACTGCTGAATCAACTAGAGACCGGACTTTCAATATGGAGGTGAGGGATTCAAGCATTGACCTTGTAATTGATATTGACAAAAATGTGATATAAAATCAACTCACTCTTATGGTCGGATCTTGCTATTTTTATGGCTGAATTTTTATATCCGAAATCAACTGAGATATCCTCACTATTGATATATTCATATCCTTTTGGATAATCAGTGTTCGGCAGAATAGATTTTAAATAATTACTCCAATTTTTAGCTGCTTTAGTGGGTTCATTTAAATCATAAATCAGCATGATAAGATTCTCTCTTTTGGGATAGTAATCAAAAATCTTTTTCAGATGCTTTTTGGCCGGTGCTGGAGTCCTGTAAATAAAGGCTTCACAAATTCCGAATGTACCTTTCCCATCAAAGATTTTAAAATCTCTTTCTCCGGGCTGTTTCTTCTTAGGTTTGTTTTGAGAATCAGAGTATCCACCTCTTGATTGGTCAGTAACAAACCACCCCCATGGGTTCATTTTAGAATTCAGCAATATTTCAATCACATCATTGTACTTGTCTTCATCTTTAATATCTGAAATAGAAACCACCTTATCCAGCATGTTTATTGCGGCACTACCAAATTCAGTCACTAAAAAGCCTTGTAATTGTCTTTGACCATTCAAATTCGCTGGGAATATTTCAATTAGCTTCTCGGGCGAACTATTGAAAATCCTTGTATAGAATCCACTGAGTAATAGAACATCGTCAATGCCTCCAACTTTGACTTTTAGGGCTTTAATGAATTCAGCTCCCTCATCTCCAGAAAACTGGTGATAATTCTCAGCTTCCTCCAGAAGCATAGATGCCTCTTCAATCCTTTTTCTATCTAAGAGACTTTCAATCTTCACTTCAAGGATATCAGGCAGCATTTTATAGGGCTTTTCAAGATTATTAAAAAGCCTGTCTAGTTCATCTAATTCCCCAAGTTTGAGTAGTATGTATGACTTATTGGCGATAAATGTTGACCCCAAAGCCTCTTCGTCCAAATCTTCTTGCTGGGAGGAATAAGCTCTCCACTCTTCTAGGGCTTCTTTGTAAATTTTTAGATTGTCACTGGCTTTAGCCATGCTTATTTTAGCTGCCATTTGATTTAGCGCAAAAACAGGATATTGAGGGTAAAGCGAACCCAACTCCTTGAATATGGTGTACGAAGATTCCGGATTCTTTTCCAGCCTAATGAGTGCCCTGTAAAACTGCTTGTGGTCACGATAAGATAGTTCTCTTACCGCATGAATAGGTGAACCCGGTTCTTTAATGCTATTAAGTTCCTGTTCATCATGATTAAAATATGCGAGCAGCATCTTAGTCTGATAGAGCTGAACTTCGTATTCCCTATTCCTTTTCGAAACCTCTTTTTCCCAAAACTCAACCACTTGATTAATCTCTTTCTCCAATTTTGGATGTTGCCTGATATCAAGCAATACTTGTTGAACCTCTGGTGTCCATCGTTTCTTCTCTAAAAAAGTCTTAATATCTGATTGCTGTATCTTCTCTAAAAGCTTTTGTTTAACTCCTTCCGATGTTACCCATTCGGCAATAGTCAATATTTTGGCTATATCCTGCGTCTCAGTAATGGCCTCAATAATCTGTTCTTTTTTCGCGAACCAGTTTAGAGCTCTGGCAACTTGCGGAAGTAATGCTTCTTTTTCAGAGTTTTTGAATGCCCATTCCTTATTATAATCAAACAGATCAACACGTCCTTCTTCGGGTACATCTTTGACATGTTTTTTTAAGTAGTCAATAATCTGTTGTTCAATCCTCGATTTAATTTCCTGAATTTCATCCCTTTCAAAGCCATAAGGAATGATTGGCAACACCAACTGACGAAGTACTTGAAGTAATATCCCAATGTGTGTTCTCAGCTTTTCTGCTACAAAGCGATTCCAATCATGATGATCATGCTCTGTGAAGGATTTAAATGTAAAGTTGGGAGCCAGGAAACGGCTTAGATTACCTTGCTTATTAAGAAAATAAACCGGATAGACCCATTCAATGTATTCCAGTCTTTCGATTTTCTCGCTCCATAGTGGTAGCCCTATTTCTTCTTTCTTCTCAAAGAAATTGTATTTTTTTACCTCCGTAACTTCAACGCGATCAATGTAAAGTTTAAAAAAGGAGTTAGTAAGCGTGTTGATATCAGGATGCGTAATCTCAAATTGACTATTGTATTTCCAGTAAGTAGAGCATTTTATTAGCCAGGCTAATCCATCCCACTGAAGCATTGGAAAACTCACAGCTCCATTATTATACAATGATTTGGATTGCAGATTGATAAAAAGCTTTACCAGCTCATTGAATGCTTGGGGAAGTAAAAATTGGCTACTTCCTCCATGTACTTGATGGTTTTGTTGGGAACTATCTTCAATCAGTGAGAGAACTGCTTTTTCTTTTTCCTCTTTCTGTTTTCGGCTTACCTTTTCAGCGTGTTTCTGTCGGTTGTATGGGATGTCATATTTATTCGAATTAAGCTGTCTGTAAATTTGAAAAATCAATGTAGAGGCAGCACTATCCTTACTAATTGTGCGAATTGAAAAAAGAGCCAATTCCATTAATTTTACCCAAATCTTTTTGTGGGTAGGTTCCTTATCCTCATGCAATAGATATTCCCCAATTCGATCAATAAATTGAAAAGCTAAGGAAGTGTATTTGGAGTCTTTTATTAGGTAGGGTAGAAACTCCCTCCGACACATAATAACGAAGCATTTTATTTCCCAGAGCAGGGATGGCTTGGTCATTGATTTTCCAAGAAGTGTGAAGGTTCTCTTGTAATTATGAATTATAGGATTGTCCAGATCCTCAGTCTCTTCTCTTTCAAACTCATAGTCATGAGCAATTATTATCTTCGTGAGAAAGGAAAGTTCATCTCGTGAACTCTGTCCATGCAAGTAAGTAGTATGAGCTTTTTCCTCCCAATTACCTAGACTTTCCAGTAGTTCAAAGTGATCCGAGTTATTCAATGAAAAATCGTCAAACTCTTCACGGCTATGGAAAAGTGATTGAACTTCACTTGAGCTAAAATCCCCATCAATACTTACTTTTTTGAACTCTGAATCAGCTCCTTCTAAATCAGGTTCATTAATTATAAGATTGCAAGCCGCATCTAAAAACCGCTTTTTTGATTCATCAAGAGAATAGGTCAAAAATGCAGAAGGCGATTCCCAATAGAATATTTGCTGAAGAAGCATCTTTACTCTTTCTTTATCGTCCGAAAAGCGATCATCCTCAATTAGTAATTGCCAATAAAAAGCCGTGATTTGCTCGCCTAATGTTGACCAATAACCGACTTCAGCATTGTAGAAGTTTAAAAAATTGGACTCTCCATTTTCCCGAAGAAGTTTTTGACTAATCAAATCGTCAATTGAAGGTGTTTGGGAATAGAACTGTTTGAAGGATTCGTGTAGTTGTACTAAATCACTTTTGTCAATCTTGAGCCCTTTATCTTCATCATTCGATATTTGCTCTTTATAAGCAGCAAGAAATTCAAAATCTTCCCAATGATCAATATAGGGCTTGAAGTAAAAATTGATGTTGGAAATTTCAATGACATCATCAGATTCAGAAAGCCAGTTTGATTTAAACAAACCTTCATCACTTAAAGTCAAATCATTGTCCTTCTCATATTTGTGTCTGATTTGATCAAAATCTTTCCTGGGTATTTTCTCCTTGCCTTCTCTCCCTTCAGCATATTGATCAAACAAGAATATTAATTCATTCTTGAAACCTGATATTCTACTAAACTGGTAGCAAGCGGACGATACAGTTCCTGCGATTTTTATTTTTCCTAGTACATTTCTCAACCAATATTTTCGAAACAGGTTGTCAGAATCGATTTTTACGCTACTTCGGCCTTCGTAATCTTTTTTGAATTGGTTAAATTCTTCCAGTGTAAGCTCCTGTTTCCTGGGCTTTGCCAGATGAATAACCTTTGCAAAGAACAATGAAGTATTCCATTTGAGATTTTCTTCTACGGCCTTCTGATCAGCACGACTGATGCTTCTATCAATAGTATGGGTTGATATAAAGCTTATTAATTCTTTGAACTTTTCCTGCTGATCATAAATCATACTCTAAACCATTTTCATTGTTAATGATTCCTCTAGCCACTCAAAAGCCTCCTCATGGTTGTATTCCAAATTGGGATTCAAAAGACCTTGCATGTCTCCTGAAAACTGTGCTGATTTTTTCTTTAGCTCCATGTTGAGCAAGAATTCCTTCTGAGTGGGTGGTTTGCCTACCACGAATTGCATGTATTTATTGTAGCAGTGAATGATCCGGTCAAAGTCCAGCTTTGCATTTTGATTAGCATAGTAGAGATCAAACAGATCTCTTCCTTTCTTGCGTTGGTACAATGCCCGAAGTTTTGTTCCCAAGAGTTCGTCCAGATGATAAGTCGTAATGTTGCATTTTCCGGTAAACCACTCACTTTTTACTGAGAATGGAAATGAATTCCATCCGAGTAGATTGAAATGTTCCCGGCAATTGATCTCGATCTTTAGCCTCAAACGGGTATCGGGAGAATATTCTGAATTGAATCGGTACAATAGGGTATTATTATTGGCTTTGACTTTTACCACTCTTTCCTCCTCAAAAAAGGTGATCACTTCGTCAATTCGTTGCAAGATAGGTTTGATTGGCCCTACCTTGATTTGTACCAGGTCAATGTCTTCTGAATATCGAGGTGCCGGGTTTAGGTAGAGTTTGTGCAACGCGGTACCTCCACGGAAAGCCAGGTTTTCGCTCAGGAATTCATCGGAGAAAAGTGCAACTAGTGCCCTGGATATGATCAGGTCTTGCTCAACTTGCTCGTTGGTTGTCCATGGGGCATGGTCTTTCCATTTGGCTATGTGTGGTTTGGGAATAATAAATCGCTTTCTAATTCAATATTTGCATCTACTTTCCAGGTATTATTCGCTCCACCTGGTTTACTGCCTTTTTCAGGGCTCAGTAACACAGGAAAATAGTTCCGGCTTTTTAAATGATCCTTCAGAGGGAGTGTCAATGTATTTTCTTCTAGTAACTCCTCTAAAAGGAACCCTAGCCGTTGAATGGAGCTGGTATGGGGGTACCATTGGAGCAATTCCTGAATATCTTCTGTTGTCATGGACTCAGCCAATTCTTCCAGGATGGCCAGAATTCTGTTTAATCCTCCCATCCTAGATTGATAATGGATAAGATCAATAGCTGTAAGTGCCGGTGAGGAAATATTAAAAATGCCTGCATCAGATTTTCTTTTCAAAATGTTCTTCTCAGGCCAATTACTGGTAGCAGAAACATTGATGTAGTTATTCCCTTTTTTTATGTCCCTGATGTTTGGAATTTTGGTCATGAGGTAACTTTGTTGAACCTGTTGATGGCTCGCCCCATGAAAAGCAGCTGCAGAGAAAAATGCAATGTAATAAGGCTTCCCTAAGAACTTGAATAGCTTTTCAGAGTAGAACTCCAAGGGGAGCTTGCCAAATGCTTTGTACCTGGGAGGAAGAATTAAATAAAATCCCTGGCGAAGTGTGAGTACCTCTTTCTTTCTGGAAAGACGTACTAGTTCATGCCTTAACGCAATATCTGATTTGGATACTTCTGCCTTTAATTCATCCCAGGAAAATGCGTACTGTTCGTACGCCAAACATTTGCCCACAAAGTCAGCAACGCTCTGCATTTTTTAGTATTTTTATGCGAAAGATAGCAAAAAGTGGCGATAGATGCATACATATACTAATATATTGGAGAATAAAGGACTATGACCTACAAGGAAAAATTTAAAGCGTCCCAAGATAGAGCGCACTATCAAAACATAGCGACTAAGATTCTTAGCCACATGAATGACCTCCGGGCCAAGGCATCCGGGTCAACTACCGTTCAAAGACGCTGGATATGGGAGCTTATTCAAAATGCAAAGGATGTCCATCAGAATGGTACGGTAAGAATCAGGGTGACATTTAATGGTGAGGATAACCTGCTTTTTGAACATGATGGGAAGCCGTTCACGGCAGAAAACATTCGTTTTTTAATCGAGCAGATTTCTACCAAAGACCGTAAAAAAGACGAGGATGGGAAGAGAAAAACCACAGGAAAGTTCGGGACTGGCTTCCTGACCACCCATTTGTTATCTGAGAAGGTAGAAGTTCATGCTGTGGCAAAAGAAGAAGACCTGGAGTACAGAAAGTTCAAATTGGAGCTTGATCGTACGGGATACGATATAGATGAAATTACTCAATCGGTGGAAAAATCAACAGAATCTGTTCAGAATCTTGATGACCTGCCAATATATACAGACTATGATGGGAACAACTTCAACACAGCTTTCCGGTATCATCTTGATGATCAGCTCGCCAAGAAAATAGCTCAGGCCGGCATCAAGGATTTGGACAAGTGTTTACCCTATACTCTAGCCTTTGTTGAAGAAATTAAAAACCTGGAAGTTTGCCCTGGAGGAATCAAGTATCAGGTGACAGGCATAGAAACTATATCTGAAAACCTTCGAATAGTTAGTATTTCAAAAAACAAAGCAGATAATGTATCTGAAATTTGTTTGGTAATTCTTACCAAAGGGTTGACTACAATTGCAATTCCTACACAAATAGATGAACATCTGAATAAGAGGATTATTGCCATCGACGATCAGGTTCCAAGGCTCTTTTGCGACTTTCCATTGATTGGCTCAGAGGCATTTTCTTTTCCTGTAATCATCAATAATCCACACTTCAATCCAACGGATCCGAGAGATGGGGTATATCTGACGGAATCGCCAAAAGTAAATCCTCAAATTGAAGAGAATAAGAAGATAATTGAGGATGCTATTGAGTTGTATTTGCAGTTGCTTGAGTTCGCTGCTGAAAATAACTGGGAGGGACTTCATCTGCTTGCTCAGATAAAAGAGCCTCGTGAGATCCCGGAATGGATATCCGATAGCTGGTTTAGAGATAAAGTGCTTACACCGGTACGGACAAAGCTGCTTCATGCCAAAATTGTGAATACATCTGATGGGTTAGGTCCAGTATCCATTTTAAATAATGAAAATAAAAAATACATCTGGTTTCCAGAGTCCTCAAAGAAAGAAAGCAGGCTTGAACTTTGGAAATTGGCCAATTATTGGTTTCCTCATCAACTACCTAGAGAGGAGGATGTTGAAATTTGGTTCAAGCTTTCCTGGAAGGATTGTGGTAAATTAACGGCTGATCAGTTAGCATCCTTTGTTGAACAATCTAAGACGCTGGAAGAACTGAAATCAAATATTAAAGAACTTGATGTTTACAAATGGCTTCATG
>CAXEKM010000726.1:0-2464 GCA_963996645.1 uncultured Marinoscillum sp. | reverse complement strand
TTGATAAACCGTGGCCTAAATGGCTGCATGTCGGTGGTGAGTCCGCAAAAAGTATCATCAAGCTGGTAGGAACGTTTGGTGCCGATTCGTTCCAGCTGATGTGGTGTCTCCCCTTTAATAATCAATTTTTGCAACGTTTCTTTTTTCCAAAGAGCAGGTTTTAAGCTTACTCTAAATTTTAGTCCTTTCGGTAAGATATGAATACCGGGCAAAATGACTTCCCCCAGGTTATCCTCTGTTTTCCACAGTCTGAGATAAGAGATGTTCTCTTCTATTGCTCTAGCCATGATCTCGTCGATTTCAGCAGGCTGTTTTCTGCACATGATCATGTCTTCTATCCAGACGATGACATATGAATGCGGTACCTGTTCCAGTGCATTCAGTAAATTGGTAGAGTAGTCAATATCATCACCGAGTAGAATAGGCTGCACCGCTGGATGATCATACGTCAAGTGATTGCTCACCAGGTAGATAGTATATGGACACTCCGGCCAAAACTTATCAAGCGTATAGAAAAAAGCAGGCCATACGTCGGCGTATTTATCACATGAGGGAATGAGTATAGCTGGCTTTTCCAATGCAGTTGATTTAAAAATGAAGACCCAAAATAACTTCAGGATGATTGGATTTTGAAACTTTTCAGGAGATATGTCTATACCAAATGGACTTGCGTAATGATGTATCACTAAATTGCGGCGTAATTTCAGTATAAAAACTACTTAAGGCTGTCCATGAGCAAGAAGTATTTCCTAACGTTCGCCACCAATTTCAAAAATGAAAATCCCTACCTGAAAGAATGGCTGGATTATCATCTCCGTGTGGGGGTAGAGCACTTTTACCTGTACGATCAGGATGGTGGTGAGGAAGCTAGAGAGATCCTAAGACCTTATGAGGAGCAAGGACAGGTAACCAGGCATCTCTGGACCCTGTGGGACGGTACCAAATACGATGGCCCAACCAAATTTTACCAGCGCAATAAAAACCATATGGGCTTTGCTCATGCAGCCAAAAACTACCGGCAAGATTATCAATGGGTGATGAAAATCGATGTGGATGAGTTTCTATTTCCGCTGAATGGAGAAACCAATTTGACCGACTGGTTGAAAACTGTTGATGCCGGGAAAATCAAAGGAGTGAAAGTGCCGCGGATCAATTTTGGAAACAATGGCCATGAAAAGACACCAGATATGCCGGTGTTGCGGGCTTATACCAGACGTGAGGGCTTATACTCCGATCACAAGGATCTGGCCAATGGCGATTTTTTGAGTAATAACCGGTTTGCTTTCAGTGCGCACTGGTGGCATTATAAAGCCCATAAGTTTGGGAAGATGCTTACCGACCATGAAGATATAGGCTGGCGCATCAACCATTACTACATCAAGTCTTTCGAGGAGTACCTGAATCGTCAGAATGTATCACGCGGACGACCTGAGGGAGAAGAAGGTTTTATGGAAAAGAATCAACGATGCAATGAGGTAGAAGATGTCAGCATGGTGCGGTTGCTGGATCAACTAGTCAAATGAGTTGGAGGCATGTGACCTCAGCCAATCATTTGAACAAAACTTGTCATTAGAGCTATTAAATCTGCGAATATTCGATTTAAACTTTCCGAATAGTGATGTTTTGGATGCCTGAGATATGGCATGCAGTATCCGAGAATGAGCTCCAGTACGATCCGAATACCTTCGATGTTTTGGAAAGTACATAGAGCTCTACCAAGGCACGCTGAATATCTTCCCTTGAGTTTCTATTGACTGGGCTCATGTCAGTTGTGATTTGGTTACCAAATTTTTCCCGCAGTTCTTGTTTTGTCTCCTGACAGTCTGAGGCGAGGTAAAAAGAGGCGTTTGGATTCTGGGATAGCTCTTCTCTTATTGCTTGCTCAAAAAGCGAGAGTGGACTGTTCTCAATTGATTTAGTGTTATCGGACCTACGTATGTGGATACCCATAGTATGTTCATCAAAAGCTTTGGTTTGATCCGATATTTGATCTTGAAGTCTATCGATTGGCTCAAAGGCACTAAAAGGATGAGCATTTGGGTAAAACCTCGAATAACTTGAGATAACCGATGTTTTATTCCTGACCAGATCTTCCAGGGTGGCTTTGTTGTTAGCAAATGCTGCGGATCGTTCGTTTGAGAAGTATTCATAGCCTTTGATGGTTCGAAGGAGATGGGGCAAATTCAGATTGCGTTTATCTGCTTTTCGATAGATCAGAGGAAGTCGTTTGCTATTGGTGATTTTCACTTTTTTTATTGGCTTGAACAAATCTTCAAACCGACAACTCATCAGTTGATCCATTTCCCAAATAATCTCCAGTTTTTGGTTAGTTTCCCAGCTCAGGGCGAGAGCTGAATCAATGGCTCTCATTCGATTGGCTAAACCAGCAACTGGGATAATTTTGATCATTGTTTCAGAGAGATTTTGATATTTGTTTGAGAACGAAAAGCTTAATGAGTTAGCA
>CAXEKM010000725.1:0-2361 GCA_963996645.1 uncultured Marinoscillum sp. | reverse complement strand
CCCATCCAGATCCAACTTTCTTCGCTTTGTCTATGGCTAGCTTCATTGCTTGTGGACCTACAACCAGACCCAATCCACTATCACCATCCATTACTGCTGTACTTGGTGTTTCGTGAATGATTTTGGTTTCTGGTTTAGTGTTAACACGTTCCTTATCAATCAATCTTACATATCCAACCAATCTAGCTACTCCGTGAGAGTCAACTCCTCTCAAGTCAGCACTAATTAGTACTTCGGCTGCTAATCTTGCATCTTTTTCAGAACATCCGGCTGCCTGTAAAATTGATTTGGTGAATTGGAATAGTTGATCGTGCGCTACTGTCATTCTGCCTATGATTTAGTCCAAAGCTATTTTTTAGCCTCAAAGTCTACTACGGCAAATAAGTAAAGAAATTATGACTTTGAGGGTCTTCCTTTTTTAAAGTTTTTTGATAAGAGCTTATAAAGTTTCTTCCTTCTCTAACGAGTGAAGTGTGTTTAATAGGACACCTTCTTTTAAAGCATATCCAGAAACTCTAATGTCTGTCAATTCTAATTTGTGGATGATATAGTTGACGAGCTCACAAGCCACAACAATCATGTCTACTCGTAATGGAATCATACCAGGGATTGCCATGCGTTCCTCTCTGTTTTTTACGATAAGTTCATGATAGATCTCATTGAATGCTTCTATGGTCAATGGGTATTCTGTGGCGTCTTTTGCTCTTTCAACGTTTGATGTTAGCGAGTAGATATCACTCAAGGTGTCAAATGTCCCGGATGAACCTATCAGCGTTTTTGGTTGATGTTCCGCACAAGCTTCAAAAAGCTCATCAAGGTTTGATTCTAAATACTCAATTAAGGCCTCTTTGTCTGCAGGCAACATTGGGTCGTGCTTCTGGAATTTTTCTACCATTCGCTGACCACCTATTTCGAAACTTTGTCTCCAGATGATTTCTTTAGAAGTACCGATGATGAATTCTATACTACCACCACCAATGTCCATAATTAGAGAAGCTTTATCACCTATTTCAACAGCTTTGTTAACGCCATAATAAATGTATTCTGCTTCTTGAATGCCCGAAATGATGCGAGTTTCAATTCCAGTTTCTTCCTTAATTAAGGCAACCAATCCTTTACCGTTTTTGGCATTTCGAATGGCGCTGGTAGCTGTTGCAAAGACTTGCTCTACTTCTTCTTCATCAATTACCTCCTTGAATTTTGATAACGTCTTTAATGCACGGTCAATAGCATCATCTGTAATCATGCCATGATTGATACCTTTTTCACCGATTTTTACGGCAGTCTTCTCCCTGTAAACGATTTTGAAATCGTCCTTTTCTACCTCCACGATGATTAGGTGGAAGGTATTCGTTCCCATATCAATAACTGCAACCTTCATGGCGTATCAAATTTCAGGGCGCAAGATAACATAAAGTCCAAACACTCAAAGTGTTATTTATCATATAACACCGTGAGAGTCAATATCATCTCATGATTAAAAACATTTTTTAATGCAGCCGACGCTTTTTAACTTACCGATCTGTTCAAAAATCGACCTGAAATACCCAAAATTATGAGTTCAGAAAAGCCAAAAACCGCTTCGTTCGTGAAGACAACCCAGGAAAAAATCCAGGAATTGGAGCAAATGAATGCAGAAGCACTTATCGGAGGTGGCCAAGCTCGAATAGATAAACAACATGAAAAAGGAAAACTCACTGCACGAGAAAGAGTAGATCTTTTAGTGGATCCAGGATCTTTCCAGGAGATTGGAAAGTTTGTGGTGCAGCGAGGTAAAGACTTTGGACTTGACAAACAACGGATACTTGGAGATGGAGTAGTAACTGGATATGGAACTGTAGACGGACGTCTGGTTTATGTATTCAGTCAGGACTTTACCGTGTATGGCGGGTCATTGTCTGAAACTATGGCAGAAAAAATTGTCAAGATTATGGATATGGCCATGAAAAATGGTGCTCCAATCATTGGATTGAATGATTCGGGAGGTGCCCGAATTCAAGAAGGCGTAGTGTCACTTGGAGGATACGCAGATATATTCTACAGAAATACCAGGGCATCTGGTGTAGTACCCCAAATTTCTGCAATCATGGGACCATGTGCTGGTGGAGCTGTTTATTCTCCAGCAATTACCGATTTCATTTTTATGGTTGAAAAAACCAGCTACATGTTTGTAACTGGGCCAAATGTGGTGAAAACAGTGACTCAAGAGGAAGTTACTGCTGAAGAACTAGGTGGTGCAAGTGCGCATAGCACCAAAAGTGGGGTTACTCACTTTACCTCAAAAAATGAGGCTGCATGTATTCTAGATATCAAACGACTACTTAGTTACCTGCCAAGTAACTGCGAGGAAGAGCCACCGAT
>CAXEKM010000724.1:0-3693 GCA_963996645.1 uncultured Marinoscillum sp. | reverse complement strand
CTTTTTTATTTGTCATCTGTTTCAAATTTTAAAGGCAACATGAATTGCCTTCTTACTGGTTGATCATTGATCATAGCAGGTTTCCAATCAGGCATTTGCTCCACTACGCTTTTTATTAACTGAACAACTGTATCAGATTCTACTCCTTTAACTAGAACTTCGGAAGGCTTTCCTTCTACATCAATATAAAAATAGATACTTAGCTCTTCAGTATCTATTTGGTCCTGAGTTAATTTAGAGTCGATACCCCTGTACAAATAGTGATATAGGCTATCAAAGCCAATAAGTGGAAATGCATTCGTATAAACAGCCTCTACATTCTTTTCTTCAACTGAAGAAGCAGGTACATTCGAACGTTTCGGATCTTCTAAAGCAATGGAATCAGTAATAATAGAATTAGCCTTCAACATATTTTCCTGATCTGCCTTCTCAAGTAAAATTATGTGACTTTCATCCTCAGAACTTTCTACATTCCTTGGCAAATCTCCAGATGGAGATAACTCTTCTTTCTTATCCTGAATCTCTTTATTGATAGACTTCTTAGTCTCTTTCAGCATTTCGAAACGCTGAATAGAATCTTGCAGTGAATTTCTTGAAATAGCCTCAGTTGAGTTTTGAACAGAATCCTTAACACCAGACATTACTCTTTTCGAATTCAACTCATTTACAGAATCATCCACATGATTAGGTCGATCATTAAGGTCCACCATCTTCCAAAAAGCTATTAACGATACAATAGATAGAACTATCATAGTAGCTCTAATCATTTGTAGTCTCACCTTTCTTTGATTCGCTTTATTCAAGATCTGATCAAAATCTTTTAGCTGATTTTCAGATGAATAAGAGCTTTCCTCAATCCAATATATTTTCTTTTTATAGCTCATGGCTTAATCATTTTGGATTTGAGTTTTTGAATAATTCGGTGAGTCTTCATCTTAATCGCCTCCTCAGATTTATTGAAGACCTCTCCAAGCTCTTTAAATGAAAAGCTCTCATAAAAACGAAGCTCAATAATGGAAAGCTCTTCTTCTTTTAAGGAGGAAATGTGCATAACCAGATCTTCCTTTCTCTCTGATCCGTCATCTGAATCAATAAAGAGCAACTCTTCCATATCAGATAGTCGAAATAGAAAATTCCCGGATTTGTTTTTTCGAAAATACATTCGCACCTCATTCAAGGCAATTTTGTACAGCCATGGAGAAAAGGACATGCGTTTTTCATCATAACGATTCAGCTTTACCAATGCTTTGTAAAACACATTAGAAACTAACTCATTGGCTACTACTGAATCATTAGAAACCTTGAGCGAAACATACCTGTGTATTTTGTCAAAGTAGAATTGATAGATTTCCCCGAATAGTTCAGGTTCTTTTTTTGCCTTTTTTAGGAGAATGCGTTCCTTCTCCAAACTCCAGTCTTCAATCACCGTTAGAAATATCTTACAGCAACGACATATGCTTCTTCATATTTGTTTTCAACTACGACTTCACCTGAAATCAGATCTACCATGTAGGCGTTGCTTTCATCTACTTCAGTAGAAGTCCATATAAAAAAAGATTCTTGAGTTGCAGCGTAACCACCTGGCATAATGAGCTTAGCCTCATCCAGTGAAGGCAAATACCAATCCCAGTATCCATTAGCCACATGATCCAGACTTAATTGGTAAGCCCATAAAGATGATGTCTGGTTGCACTCATTTGCCCAAAGTCTTTCTGTATTCATTTTGCCTGCACCTAAATCACCAGAAGTATTTTGAACCATATCAGCCATACAGCCCCATTTCGACTGTTCAGCCCAAAAGTTAATTACCTCTGAAGATTCAAGGAATTGCCAACCCTCACTTTCTTGACCTTTATCATAAATAACAATACCTCCCTCACCTAACTCACCAACCTGAATAACATTCTCTGCATTGTGCACATTGATCACATCACTACAAGACACCTCAATCCCGGTATTATAAACCAAAATGGAAACACTATTAAAACCTTCGTCAAACAGAACATTCACACTTCTAGATGAATCTGAACCGATAATTTGCGCTCCATCCGATACTGTCCATTTTACTTCATACTCATCGGATTCTGAACGAACGTCCCCTCCATAAAATGCACTGGAGTAAACAACAGTTTCCCCCGGAAGTGCCCTATAAGCTCCTCGTTGGAAGCAAGCAGTCCCCTCCCAATCTTGAGGAAGTGTTCTAATCATTTCTTCATAAACCGTCAGTTCTAAAGGTTCTTCTGAAAATTTTGGTTCTGGGTTATCCGTATCACAGGCATTGAGTAAGAAAATCACTACAATTGAGAAAGATAATATTTTAGTTAATCGGAGCATATATTTCAGTTTTACCCATTATATGCATGAATGAATAAAAAGTAACGGTAGGGATCAACTTTTTTTTATAAAATGTTTTTTCTAATATTTTATGAATCATATTATCAGCTGATTACAGGGGCTTAAACTTCTGCACACGTAAGCCAGGCTTTACTTCACTGGTATACAAATTGCCCTCAGAATCCATACTAATACAATGCACCCATCCAAACTGACCGGCATTTCTTCCACCTGAGCCAAAGGAACCTAAAACTTCAAAAGATTGACGATCATAAACCCAAACTTTCATGTTTTTAGCATCCGTAATGTAGATCTTAGACTGTTGTGGATCTCGCGATAAAGTAACATCCCAAACCGTACCTGGTCCTGAAGTTTTAGCCACAAAGAACTGATTGACATAAGTTCCATCCTTTTGGAAGACCTGAACTCTACTATTGGAACGATCTACCACGTACAGCAATCCATCATCAGACAGTACGATGGCATGAACAGCAGTCTTGAATGATCGTATGGAATCAACTTCTTCATAAGGAGGCAAGTCATTATCATGAGGTGGTTCACCAAATCCACCCCAGTGACGTTTGTATTCTCCGGTTGTGGCGTCAAAAACGATTACTCTTCGGTTCGCATATCCATCTGCTATAAACACTTCATTGGCTGCTAAATCCACCGCCATATCTGCAGGACCACCAAGCAACTCCGTATCATTACTGCCATTGGTTTGTCCTTTGACACCTAGCTGTAGCAATAACTTGCCATCAGCAGAATATTTCAAAACCATGTGATTCTTTGCATTGCCTAACCACACGTTCATGCTATCATCCACGTAGATGCCATGCTCGCTACCTACCCAAAGCTGATTGCCATCCACTTCCTGATTAGCAGAATCCAGTACTTCCCAGGATTTCAACACATTGCCTTCCTGATCAAACTGAATAACAGAAGGAGCTGGCGAACAACACTCCGGAACGTAAGGTCCCTCCTCATTTCTAACCTCTCTTGGTGAAAGAGATGCTGGGCGCTGCACGATCCAGATATGATCGTTCTTGTCTGCATGAATTCCTGGAGTTTCTCCTAATACCCAACCATTTGGAAGTGGCTTTGGCCAAAAAGCATCTACCTGAAAATCAGTTGCTGCTATATTGACTTTGGTTTCAGCTGGTTCTTCACTGATAGATTTAGAAGCACAAGCCGCCATAAAGGAAATAATCAATGCGAATAGAATGGTGTTGATGAGGTTCGTTTGGTTCATAGAAGTTTGTTTAGTTGTGTAACCCAAAGTTGAGAATCAGAAAAATTATCATTGGAAACAATCCTACGGATACCCAATGACGAAATATTTCATATAAAAGAAATATT
>CAXEKM010000723.1:0-3980 GCA_963996645.1 uncultured Marinoscillum sp. | reverse complement strand
TGAAGTAGAATATAAAGATATGGACATTACAGCTCACCCTGAGGAGCACGATGATCCAGAGAAATTTAAAATGGAGTGGGACAAATTCGGACTTTGGGATCTGAAAATGGTTAACTCCGAAACAGTAGAGAGAGCTTATTCTATGGCTTCTTACCCTGCAGAAGGTAGAGAGATCATGCTAAACGTAAGGGTAGCAACTCCGCCATGGGATAGAGCAGCTAACGGATGGATGAAAGTAAACCCAGGTATTGCTTCATCTTATATCTTCTCTAGAAAACCAGGTGACAAAGTAACTATCTCAGGACCTTACGGAGAGTTCTTCATCAATCCGTCAGATGCAGAAATGCTTTACGTTGGTGGTGGTGCTGGTATGGCTCCAATGAGATCTCACCTTTATCACTTGTTCAGAACATTGAAAACTGGTAGAAAAGTAACTTACTGGTACGGTGGTAGATCTAAAAGAGAATTGTTCTACTTGGATCACTTCTACAAACTAGAAAAAGACTTCCCTAACTTCCAGTTCTTCGTTGTGCTTTCTGAGCCACTTCCAGAAGATAACTGGAAAGTGAAAACTGATGTTAACGATAGAGATGGTGATGGTTTCTTAGGATTTGTTCACCAGGCTGTAATCGATCAGTACTTGAGCAAACACGATGCTCCAGAAGAAATTGAGCTTTACTTCTGTGGACCTCCATTGATGAACGCAGCAGTAGAGAAAATGGGTCAGGACTTTGGTATTCCTGATGAAAACATCCGATTTGATGATTTCGGAGGTTAATCCATCAAAAAATCACGAAGAGGGGAAAAGCAATTTTCCCCTTTTTTTATGGCTTTCAGCCTAGCCAATTTTCATTAGATTTGTCCAAACACAGCCTCAACTTCATGGATTTAAAACTCTTCTTTGACCCAATTTTGTCTGATATTCAAGTGGATTCTTTGCCTTCTTCGGCTATTGCTCATTCCATGTATATTAATCAAGGTCAGCTTCCAGAATTGGATGACAGGGATATTGCTATCATTGGCGTGCAAGAGTCAAGAGGTGCTAATGAAGAGAATCAAAAAGGGATATCCTTATCTGCAACAGAAATACGTCAGAGTTTATATCGATTAAAGAAAGGTTCAGGGAACCTTAAAGTTGTTGATCTTGGTAACTTTAGAAACGGTCCTGAGTTGACAGACACTTATCAGCGCTTGCAAGAGGTGTGTGGGTACTTGATGGAAAATAACATACTGCCGATTCTAATTGGAGGTAGTCATGATGTTGATCTGGGACAGTATCAGGCTTATGAAAATCAAGAGAAGCTTATCACTGTATTGAATATAGATAACAAGCTAGATCTTGCAGATCCTAAATCAGCTCTTCCAGTAGATTCTCATATTCATAAGATATTTAAATACGATCCAAATTATCTATTCAACTATTATCAATTAGCCTATCAATCATATTTGGTGGAAGCTAAGGAAGCAGATTTAATAGAAAAGCTATATTTCGAAGCGGTAAGACTTGGTGTAGTGAAGGAGAATATCAAAGAATTGGAGCCCATCGTTCGTGATGCGGACATGATGAGCTTTGATCTTTCCTCACTTCAAGCACATTATTGCCCAGGAGCAGTTGATTCCAATGTCTATGGCTTAACAGGAGAAGAGGCATGTCAGCTATGTTGGTATGCAGGTCTTAATGATAAGCTTAGTAGTATCGGCTTCTATGATTATGATGTATACAAGGATACAACTGACCGTAAAACAGCATTTGTTATCAGTACCATGATTTGGTACTTCATAGAAGGCTTCTACAATCGTAAAGGAGACAAGAACTTTCGATCCAATGATTACCTGGTTTATGAGGTGTCCATGGGGGGTGAACCTTCTTCTATTAAGTTTTATAAGAGTAAACTATCCGAAAAATGGTGGATGGAGGTTCCTCATCCGGAAGAAACCTCAGGCTTCTTAAGGAGTAGGATGATCCCTTGTAATTACTCTGATTATGAAACTGCTTTAGAGGGAGAAGTCCCCAATCGATGGATCACCACTTATTCGAAGTTTATTTAGTACTCCTCAGGAATAATTATCCATAGGATGATGTAAACCAGGATTCCTGGAAAAGCAGCACTCAGTACTGATAGTACGACATACGCTATTCTTACTAAAGATGGATCCAGGTCGAAGTATTTGGCGATTCCCCCACATACTCCAGCCAACATTGATTCTGTCTTTGATCTGAAAAGTCTATTGTTTGGCATAATTATTTGCTGTTGAGAAATGGTGAATTCATGGTCAATACATGAAATAGTTCTGATGTAGAATTGAAAGTTGAGCCAGTATTGCCCTTGAGTTTTGAGTTTTGATCTTTAGGTGTTTCGGCTACTGACTCAACTTCGCTTCCGGTTAGATTGAATACTTCCGCTGTAAACAACGGACTGTTATATGTCAAAAGCAAAGCGACTATTACCCCTAGTATAATTAACAAGGTTTTTCCTATTCCGCTTTTACTGATTGATCTTTTGCTTAGCATAACGATTATCTAATTGGCAACTGGTGTGCCAAAAATCGTAAAACGCAGAAAATCAAATAGATACGATGATGTTGTTTTTTGAATGCAATTAATTGTGTACGCAGGTGGACACTGTGAGTCTCAGAAGTGTACGCTTGCAATAATTTGTCGGACACTTTTTCAAATCTGGAAAGGAATTTTCAAAATGAAAGGAATTTTGAAAGAATGAAATATTTAAGTAGTTGATAATCAGATGTTAATGATTTTGGTCTGGTATTGGCATATGACCAATCAAATACTCAAAACAAAGCTTTACTCACTTAAACACTTTTTACTATGAAAATGCTAACTAAAATATTCGCGATTGCCATTATAGGAACTTCTGTTGTGGCATGTAACAATACGAAAAACGAATCCAAAGCAGAAACTGCTATGGAAGAAATGAAAGACTCTTTTGAGTCGGAGCAATCTGATTTGAAATTGAAGCTTGAAGAAATGAAACTTGACGTTGAAACCAAGCTTGATGACATCAATGACAAAATTGCTGATGCAACAGATGGGAATAAAACCAAGCTAGAGAAAATCAAAGCTGACTTGGAAGAGACACAAGATGATTTGGATAGAGCTATTGATAAAGTAGAAAACTCTACCAAACAAGCTTGGAATGATACGAAGGAGTTTGCTAAAGAAACATCTAAAGATGTGGAAAAAGCCCTTAAAAACTTTGGTGACAGAGTAGAAGAAGTCTTCAACTCATAATTAGCATATCAGTTATGGCGAGTAAGTCGTCCGCTTTATAGCGGGCGGCTTTTTTTATTTATAGGCTATGACCTAATTTAATTTTCGCAACTAGACCTTTGTATGTTAAAGCATTTATTACTCTCTTCATTTCTTATAGTCAGCATTGTTTCTTTTGGACAGATAGATGATGAACTAAGAAATGAGATCCGAATTAAAACAGAGCTTCTCCGAGGTAGTGGGTTATTAGTTCAGGGAGAAAAGATATGCTGTGGTCAATCGATCACTTCGATCTATTCAGAGCGTGTATTTAATCCTTTATGGACAGATTCTCTGGCTAATGAGCTCTTGATTGAAATTCTTAAATGTGAGTTAGAAGGTTTGAATCCAGAAGATTATCATTATTCCCTATTGCAAGATCTTTTGTCTGGAGGAAATATGAATGCTTTTGAAAAAGCCAATCTCGACTTATTGCTCACAGATTCTTTTTTATTGTTGACTACTCACTTGATGTCGGGAAAGGTAAATCCAGTTAGTTTGAATCCAGACTGGCGAGTGGTTCGTCGTGAGGGTGATCCAGTGGAGCTTCTGTTGAAAGCAATTGAAAGTGGAGATGTCCGTGCTGCAATAAATGAAGCTAAACCAAAGTATAAAGCCTACAAGCGTCTTATTGCTAAGTTGGTGAAGTATCGTGAAATCGCTGCCACTGGTGGCTGGGGTGTAATAGAAGAAGGGGCTACTATCAAGCTTG
>CAXEKM010000722.1:0-7206 GCA_963996645.1 uncultured Marinoscillum sp. | reverse complement strand
CCACACCTGCTTAGCACGAAACGCTTTTTCGCCAGAGTCCTTAAAGTAGGTAATGAGTTGGTCTAGTGTAAGTTTACGAATGTCCTTCTTCTGCATTTTGCAAAGTTAAGTATAGAAATTCAGCTTTTGGCCTGATTTGTGCGACTTGATTTTCAGCCACTTGCCTAATTATTTATGAAGTTATTTGCTATAAACACTATTCTGCTGTTTTCGTTCCTTCAGGGGTTTGCTCAAGGGTATGACTATGAGTATTATGACGAGGAGGAAAAGCGCATTGCCTGGTATCTGACATTGCGCAACGACATCAATCCTTCTGATTATATTCTTGGTACTGAGATGGGGCTGGTCAATAAGAAGAGAAACCTTGCGGCATTTTTCACTTTTGATGCTCGTCCTTACCGAAAGGGAGTTCTGGAATACAGAGGAAATAATCAATTTTATCAGTTTAGAGAGGAGCGTTACTTTCTAGGAGTTGGTGCAGAATACACCAAGGGTTTCGAACGACTACCATTGGCTGGATTCGTGCAACTGAATGGTACCTATACCTTTGGTAAATATGGTGGAACGGAAATGAAACCTAATCAGGGGTGGCTAGTGGTCCCTCGATTTGGTGTCGCTTTGGACTTAAAAAGCCATGGTTGGTTGAAAGTGGGATATTCTTATTTGGATACGAAAACCTACCGGCTCGAGAAACACCGACTTTACATTGCAATAAGTGGATTTTTAACTGGAAACTGATGAAACAAGCTACTTTAATCTTATTCTTATTTTCTATTCTGGTCTTCAGTTGTGACGATGATTGTATTTGCGATGATGGGCCGTTCTATGCGGATATGAAAGTGAAAGTGACCATCAACGATGATAACCCAGATGTGTTTCTCACGGTATTTGATGGGAAAATGGAGTCACAAGATACGCTCATTGCGGAATGGGTCAATGAGTCTACTGTGTTCTATGAAATGGAAGCAGAGCGGTATTATTCAGCTGTTGTGGTATATCAAGATGGAAATCGCCAGATAACAGCAATAGATGGTCGTAAAATGCGCACTAATGAAGACGACTGTGGTTGTGACTATGCCGAAGGTATGACACTTAATTTGAGGCTGGTGAATCCTTAGTCACTTCAAAGGTTTTCTCAATAGATACTGGCTCACCTTTTTCGTTATATCCTTCAATAGATATTTTGAAATTGCCTGTAATGTCGGAAGTATAAAAAGTGAGCTGATCCTCAGTGTCAAGATTGATAGACGGATTCCAATATAGTTGAGAACGATAATCTGCTTCTTGAGAGTCTACTTTGGAGTAATTGTAAATTTTAGGTGGTTGAAGTCCTTTGTAGTCCATTTTGATGCTGTTCTGTGCAGGCTTGAAAGTAAACAAGTCATTGCTAAATGTGTGAAATGAGACCATTCCATCAAAAACATCGGGACCTAAAAACAGTCGGTTCTGACTCACATCAATACTCTGAATTTTGTAAGGACTAAAAGACAGAATCTGCTTAGCCGTGGTAGGTAATCCATCTATTAAGATCAGAGGTGGCAAATCCATTGGCAACAGATAATCCATGAAAACCTTCAACTTACTTTTTGATGCGTTATTTCTAGCGGCTACTTCCGGTATGAATTCAATGAAGTGTTCATACATTTTTGGGAATCGGTTATAGTCATCCAAAACGTATGTTTTAATGTTGGAACCGATTTGATAAGGTAACTCGGGTTGAGGTAGATCCAACGGTGCCGGTTCATAGTAAGCATTTTCAATTTGGTTGTAAACACTTCGTTGAGCCAGAGCAACAGCTTTTAATGAGTCCAGTAAAACTGGAGGGAATGACAGTCCTTCATAGCTGTCATAAAAGTTTGAGTGTATCTCAAAGTCAACTGCTGAATCTGTTTCCAGTAGCGTGACATATGCTATTTTGTCCTGATACATTGGATCGATTTGCAGATTGAAATTTCCATTTGGATCGACGACTGCAGTTCGAAGTTGGAAAATGGAATCGATGGTATTGAAAGCGATATTTTCACCGGCAAATTGTTTGCCTACAGAACCTGTAATTAGTTCGCCACGCAACTCAGGTAAGTAATGGATACTGTCAGGAAGAGCTAATAACCCTGACCATTGAGATTTCATTGGTTGGTTAGTAAATGTCATTCGATTGATGATTGATTTACTCGAAATGTGAGGAGCATTGTTATCAATCATGGATACCGAAATAGAATAATTTCCAATGAGGTTTAATGGGATGTTTACTTCCGATCGCGTTGGGTAGGTGCCTATGGATTCTCCTGCAATGGATGCTTTTTTCTCTCCAAAAACACGTGTTGCTTTTGAGCAAACTGCCACAAATGGTTCTTCAAGACCTTTTAGCTCGAGTTTAGAGATTTGTGTCCGTTGATTGGGGATCACTTGACGCTCCAGTATGAGTAGTTCTCCATTATAAATTTTGAGAGTTTCGTTCGGAGCATTACTTCTAATTGTGAACTGGTAAAACCCAGCATACTCTTCCACGTTGATAGCTGTTTCACCAAAAGGAAATGCAACTTTTAGAAATTCAAAACCGCCCTGGTCGTTTTCTAAAATAATTTGATAATTGTCACTTGTTCTCGGCGTAAAGGTGATTATTCCATTTCCGTTTGAGTTGGTTTGTACATCCGCCAATTTATCTCCTGAACTATTAACCAATCTTCCGCTAGATGATACAGGTTGATGGTCTTTGCTTAACTCGATTAAGAAGTTATTAGGTTGCCCAGCAACTGCAGCTCCAGACTCAGGAGTTATGGTTAAAGTTAATTCCGTAGATTCAGGCTTTTCATATGCTTCAAAAGGATTGATAATGGTAATTGGGGTATGGAAATAACTGCTAAAGTTTTTCATCCAGCGTGTGTAGGCAACTAGCTGATAAGTGCCTGTGGAAACTAGAGTCGGGATAAAGAATTCACTTCCTCCTCTGCCATTTTCTAATGAGACTTTGTGTTGGAAGACCCTTTCATTCCCTGGACCCACCAATTCTATGTACAGTATTTTACTCAGGTCAGAATATTCGCCTGAGCCATATTTGGTTACAAAAGCTGAGTAATGCAATGTTTCTCCAGACAGCAGATAATTGCTATTGACATGCAAAAAGACCTCTTCTCTCACTGAGTGAGACTCTTGCGCAATGGTTTTAATCCCAATGAGTAGAATGAGCAATATGTAAATAAATCTTTTCATTCTTCCCAGTAGCTTGGAGGTGTATTATCAGCATAAAACGTACAATCTGTACAGGCCATGGATTGAATCCCAACTTCAAGTGGGAAGGTAGAATAGTAGTAGATGTTGCCTCCAAATGTGCTGATGTAATAATAAGCGCTATCAGGAATGGTAGTGATGGATTCGATGGCTCTACAGTAATAAGGGAAAGAAGACTGGTCGAAACGCTCATCTAAGTCTCTATTGTTGAAGAAAGATCGCTTTTCTGTTACTCCAGCCGCTTCAAAGAATCCAATAACCGCTTGAGACGGATCTGTAGCATGAGCAATATTTCCAACAACTGCTCCACTTTGTTGATCGAATAGTGAGCCTCCTGATTCATTGTTTTCATCAATCTGCTTGTAAAAAAGATAGGCTGCTTCGCTTATCGCAAATTGCTTTACCAGAATGGTGTATCGTGTTCGGAGCATTTGAGTCTCCTCAGACACATAGCGCACTGGAAATTCCAGCATTTTATTGACCGTGCTATTGTTTCGTGTTCCATAGATCAATTCATTCGAGAAATGCTCCTGGTAGCAAATGCCGAGGCTAGTATCCATTTTAACAATACTAGAATCTTCCAAAACATAATGACTAGCAGGGTATGGCGTCACAATCTTATACGCTTCAGTCCATTCATATCGGAAGAATGATTGATCTGTTTCTTCAGAATCGATAAAAAACTGAATACCACCACTAAACTGGTTATTGACTTCACTTGCTTTTTGGACATACTGTCCATAGATCGTATCAATAGAAGGAGCAGCTCTTAATAGTTCTGGTTCTGAGATGTATTCATCTTTACCAATTGTCACATGTAGTGAATATGTGTGATTAACCTCTCCTCTAAAGGAGGCCGGAGTTTGATAAACGCCATTTTCTACAAAAGAATAGTGTATTTCTGTTCCATCTTCATCTTCAATCCAAACAGTAGCGTTATTAACTGTTTCATTCAGTACCGTATCCAATGGATAAGTAAAGCTGATATTGGTGTCATATGGTCCTTCTGCATCGGATATTTGCGCTTCGATGACCAGTATTTTATCAAAGTTCTGTGGGTCAAATTCATAAGGTTTCACGCAGGATAGAATCCCAGCGAGAGTTAAAATGGATGCTATGGAAAGATACCTGACCATCAGAATTTGAAATTATAGCTTAAGGTTGGAATTGGGTTGCTGAAGACTACTAACTGCGAGCCTTTGATTTGTCCATTGTCTATGTCAAAGAAAACAGAGTATGGATTGTCTCGACCGGTAACATTGTAAATGGATAATGACCAGAAAGAATGAGATAGTTTTTGAATTTTATGATTTCCTTCCAAACTGATTCCCAGGTCTACACGGAAATAGTCCGGTATTCTATAAGAATTGCGATCTGAGAAATGAATGTTTTGAGCTCCCATGTAGTTGAATGCAGCTACAGGAATCGTAACCGGTCTACCAGTATTGTAGGTGGTATTTAATGAGAAACTGATACGTCTTGTAAGCTTATAATTGGCTACCAGGTTAACTGTGTGTGGCTTGTCATAAGAAGTCGGGAAATACTGACCTCCATTGACTGTTTCTTCTGAGCTGTTACCATCTAATTTGATAAATGTTCTGGCATAGGCATAGTTGATCCAACCGTTCAGTCGTCCAGACTTAGTCACACTAAATTCGGCTCCATAGGATTTTCCAGGACCTTGCAATATGGCTCTTTCCACATTGGTGTTGAGTAAAAAGTCTGCTCCGGTTTTGAAATCCACCAGGTCTTGCATCCATTTATAATATCCTTCCAGCGAAACTTCATACATGCCACGTTGCAGGTTTTTAAAAATTCCCAGGGAAACCTGATCTGCTGTCTGTGGTCTCAAGTGATATCCCGATAATCTCCAGGTATCAGTTGGAGAAAGCGAAGAGGAGTTACTTAAGGTATGAATGTATTGTCTTGTTCGGCTGATCCCACCTTTTAGAGAGGTAGATTTATTGAGCGTGTATCTACCTGATAATCTCCATTCTGGAGCATGATAGGTTTTGATGATTTCACCAGACCCGAAAGAAAGAGAGTCGATCACTGAGTCACCATTTTTTGGACTTCCAGAAGCGTATTCAAAAATGTTTTGTGGACCAACAGCATTGAACATCACATACCTCAAGCCACCATATACCGTGAGGCTTTCAATCACTGTTTGTTCTGCAGATGCATAAAGTGCAGATTCAAAACCGATTTCATCTGGTATTTCTAAAGGTAGAACAACAGACTCACTTGTCAATGGTGTTTTACTGCCGGGATTAACCTGATAGCGCTTGGAAGATAGGCCTCCCGAGATTTTCAACGTTTCTTGAGGGTAGTAATCAGCACCAACCAGGGCACTTGCTTCAGTGAGATTGAAATCCTGGGTAAACCCGTTTGGAATAGATTCATCAAACGTGATGTCGTATTGGTATCTGGTAAATCCTATTTGTGCAAATGCGTCGATTGTGCTGCTAACTCGTCGGTCCCATCTAAGAGATGAGTTGATGTTTTGGTATCCGAAATTGGAGAATGAAAACAGGGTGTCTGAAGAAAGACGGAAATCATCACTGCTTAGATAGGTTGAAAAGGTCAATTCATTTTTCTCATCAATGGTATGGTCAATGCGAGCGATTACATCATAGAATGAAACTTTGTTCTCCTTGAAATTTGCATTCTGAGAACGTTGCAATACCCAGTTGGAATAAGTAGATCTTCCAGAAACCAATAATCCTGTTTTATCTTTTATCAGAGGGATCTCAAGTGTGAGTTTGGAAGTGATTGGGCTGATTCCACCTTCACCTTTCCATTCTTGCTTATTAGGCGCTTTGGAGTTGATTTCAAAAACGGATGCTAATCGACCTCCATATTTGGCTGGAATTCCAGACTTATACAGCTCCATGTTTTTGATGGCATCAGAGTTGAAAACGGAAAAGAATCCAAAGAAATGACTGGTATTGTATATTGGGCTGCCGTTGAAAAGCACCAGGTTTTGGTCCGTTTTGCCTCCTCTTACGTTAAAGCCTGAAGCGCCTTCTCCTACATTTTGCACGCCAGCCTTCGTGGTGGCTATTTTTAGAATGTCATTCTCACCAAGCACAATCGGGACCGTTTTTACTTCTTCGGTGCCGATACGACTAACTCCCATTTGCACCTCAGCAATGTTCTGATCACGGTCGGCTTCTACGGTTACTTCTTGTAAAGCAATTACGTCTATCTCTAAATCAATATCCAGCTTGCCACTCGAGAATAAAATGATGTTTCGAAATGTGGTTTTCATTCCCTGGTACTGAGCATAGACTAAATGCTTTCCGGTTGGGAGTGTCAGTGAATAGAATCCATTTTCATCACTGATAGCACCAATGGTTGGACTTTGAACGAATATGAATGCTCCTTCAATAGGTTCATCGGTTTCTGAGTCTTTGACATATCCGGCAAGTGTCGCTTCACCATTTTGTTTCATATCGGACCGGTTGCCAATCTCGAAAACGTACTTCTCCAGATTGTCTGAGTCCGTCGTTTGATCTGCATATTCTCTGGAAAATACCAGTCCTTTAGTGGAGGTTTCTTCGCTCTTTTCCACTTTTTGGAATGCTGCTAGAAAAGGAGGCTGTTCTACTATTAGCGAATTCTGTAAAAGAATGATTCTGTCTTTGTCTACATAATAATTCAGCGTAGAATTTGATAAAACTTTATCAAAGGCTTCTAAAACTTGCATCCCTTGTAAAGACTCTTGCACAGTGGTTGAATCTATCCACTCTTTCTTGTAGAAAACGTCGAAACTACTTAGAGAATCTACATTTCTCAAAAATTCACTTAATGAGGAACCTTCATAAGATTTGGTGATCGTAAAGTCAGATTGCCCAAAAACTAGCTGAGTAATGAAAAGCATCAAAATGGCTGAGTAAAGTTTGCTTCTCATTGATTGATTAGGTTTTGATCAATGAATTCAATTAACTCCACACAGTCCATATCATGATCTTTTTT
>CAXEKM010000721.1:0-2201 GCA_963996645.1 uncultured Marinoscillum sp. | reverse complement strand
TTTCAGGTCCTATCCCATCCATAGGAGATATACGTCCCCCCAGAACATGGAACAATCCATTATATTGACCTGTATTTCGAATAGCGAGTACGTCTGGAGTATCCTCAACCACACAAACCGTAGTGACATCTCTAGAAGGAGTCTTACAAGTGCACTCTTCTGTGTCAGCTATAATATGGCATGTTCCACAATACTTGATCTTAGTACGTAGGTCTTTTAAAGACTCAGCCAAAGAAAAAGTCTGTGTATCTGGTTGCTTCAATAAATGTAACGCCAGACGCAATGCACTTTTACGTCCGATACCTGGCAGCTTGGATATCTCCTCCACTGCCTGCTCAACCAACTTAGATGGATAATCCATACTTATTCGATAGTCGCAGAAATCCCTGCATCAGTAATACCTTCTTTCATCGGTTTTAGTTCAGTGAATGAACCATTCTTTACCGAGCACTTTCCCTTGTAGTGAATAAGATAAGTACACTGTTCTGCTTGCTGTACGTCGTGTTTGCACACCTTGATGAGCGTGTTGATCACATGATCAAACGTATTGAAGTTGTCATTATGGACAACCAGATTCTTCAAATCATCTTGTCCAAAATCCTCCTCAATTTCAACTAACTCTTCTACTTCAGGTGCAAATTCCAATTCTAGCATCATACTGCAAAATTAGTGTATGTGATTTATTTGCCACAATTTTGAGCGTTTTTGTATTCGCTAACTATTAGATAATCAAATGAGTCCGGTAATTGTTGGGAGTATTGTTTTTGGTTACTTCTTGGTTTTGATCACTATATCATGGCTTACTTCACGTAATTCTTCAGATGGAGATTTTTACAATGCCAACCGTCAATCACCTTGGTATCTGGTAGCATTTGGCATGATAGGCGCCTCATTATCAGGTGTTACCTTCATTTCAGTACCAGGAGAAGTAGGCAATAGCAACTTTTATTACTTCCAGGTAGTACTCGGATATCTGGTTGGATATTGGGTGATTGCCAAATTACTCCTCCCACTCTATTACAAACTCAATCTTGTTTCCATTTACACTTACCTGGAGCAACGCTTTGGCTTCTGGTCTTATAAATCTGGTGCGTTCTTCTTTTTATTGAGCAGAATCATCGGATCTTCCTTCAGACTTTTCCTGGTAGCTGGAGTACTACAAATATCTTTCTTTGATGCATTTGACCTTCCTTTCTGGGTATCAGTTCTAGTAACAATCGTACTGATTTGGGTATATACTTTCAGAGGCGGCATCAAAACCATCGTTTGGACAGACTCCTTGCAAACAGCATTTATGCTTGCAGCGGTAGTGATCAGCATCTTCTTCATCAAAGATGAACTAAACTGGACCTGGAGTGAATTAACTACCAACGTGACATCCGATCCACGCTTCACTATGTTCAATTGGGACTGGCAAAGCGGCAAGAACTTCTTCAAGCAATTCATTTCAGGTGCATTCATAGCCATCGTGATGACCGGACTGGATCAAGACATGATGCAAAAGAATTTGACGTGTAGGACTCTTTCAGATGCACAGAAAAATGTATTCTGGTTTTGTATTATTCTGGTTATTGCCAACTTCTTATTCCTGAGCTTGGGGTTACTACAGTTTCAGTTTGCTGAGCACATCGGAATGGTGATTCCTGAAAGAACTGATTATTTATTCCCGGAACTAGCCATTAATCATTTCCCTACGATCGGAGCGGTAATTTTCTTATTAGGAATTACAGCTGCAGCGTACTCCAGCGCAGACTCTGCATTGACAGCAATGACCACTTCATTTTGCGTGGATTTTCTAGGCTTCACTCCTGCTAATTACCACGAAAAGAAAACCATCAGAAAAATCGTTCATCTGGCTTTTTCCTTGGTGCTTTTCATTGTCATTTTGGTTTTTCAAGCCATCAATGATCAGAGTGTCATCACAGCAGTATTTGTCGCTGCTGGATACACTTATGGACCACTATTAGGAATGTTTGCCCTGGGCATGTTCACTAAAACAAACGTGAAAGACCATCTGGTGCCTGTAGTAACAATCCTATCACCGATTCTTTCTTACATTATCAATATCAATTCCGTGGCATGGTTTGGCGGCTATAAATTTGGATTTGAGATTTTGATTCTAAATGGCGCATTGACTTTTATAGGATTATTGTTGATCCGCAAGAAAAACTAACATCGAAAAAAGTTCACTCAATTACAGC
>CAXEKM010000720.1:0-4324 GCA_963996645.1 uncultured Marinoscillum sp. | reverse complement strand
CTGGATGACTAGTAAAGTCAGCAGTGGCATTGACCATCCCGGTTACTTTTAGGATTCTTACCACATTGTTCAAGTCGCCAATCTCAGCTTTGAGTGCTGCTAATTGAGCAATTCCTGAAAGACGCGCTGCTTCATAGCCTTGTTCTATTGATAGGCTATCTCCTACTTTCCCAGTGACGTTGCCGCCTTCTGGAAGTCTAGGACCTTTTCCAGCCATAAACACCAGGTTTCCAGTTCTGACAGCATTGACATAATTAGCCAAAGGAGCCCCTGGCACTTGCAATTCAATTCCGAGCTCAGTCAAACGCTGCTCCACATCATAATCATACAAAGGCGCTTGATCTGTTTTAGGAGATGCACACGCTATCAGAAACAAAAGGAGTATGGATAGATATTTCATTCTATTATTCGATCCGTCATTCCCCCGAATTCGGAGAGACTAAAGATATTTTGGACAAGTCTTTCGAATCATCGAGGCATCTAATTGTCAATATTCAACCAACCAGCCCCTCCATATGAAGGAGGGGTAAGGTTAGTTATTAATTATTTTCCACCGCCTTTTTTCTTGAAGACACTCTTAAGTTTGTCTTTAGCTTCATCTTTCAGCTCTTCTTTGGCTTCTTCCTTAGCCTCTTCTACTTTTTCCTTCACTTCCGCTTTTGCAGAATCTACTTTTTGAGTCACCACGGCCGTTGCTGAGTCCTTAGCAGCTTCAACCTTTTTCGTAACCTCTTCTTTCTTTTCGTTGATTTTAGCTTTTGCTTGTTGCTCAAGAGCAGCCTTTACGCCTCCTGGAGATGCACTCAACAATTTCACTTTAGGCTCATCATACGTACCTGCTATGCCCAGGTTAAGTGTAATATCTTTACCAACTACATTACTCATTCCAGCAAAAGAAGAAATCGCGCTATTCAACGCTTCACCAACCTGACCTGAAGGTACATCCATGGCCATGGCATAATCCAAAGTTCCATCCACTCCAGTACTTCCTCCCACTGTGGCTTTTTTACCAGCCAGTTTGATATCAAATGGCTCTACCCAAATTCTACCATCTCTGATCTCAGTTTGTAGTAACACATCTTTCAAAGTCACCTCGCCATCATCTTGATTCAGCTTACTTACGTTAGAGATTGCAGTAAGTAACTTCACATCTTGAAGTGCCGCATTCGCTATGGCAACCAGACCAGCTCCCTGCATGTCTTCATAGACAGGCATCATACCTTCTCCAATAGAACCGCCAAGTTTGAAATCTGTAGAGAATTTACCAGTCATTTTCTCAGCAACTGGTACCAACTCCTGAATGGTAGTAAAAGACTTGAATGCAGAAGCTATCGACATTCCTTTGATACTGAAGTCAAAATCATAAAGTGGTTTTGCCAACGAAAGTGCCGATTCATATGCTCCGTTCATTTCAAACTGACCATCTAGCAAGTTGAATCCAACTTTTTCCATAGTGATAGCACCATCACGAATAATCAATTTACCATTGAAATTTTTCAACTCCAGATCGTCATAAATGATTGTTTCGATATTAGAAGCTAATACAAAGTCAATATTTTCTGGAATACGAATGATCTCCAATGCCGAAGTATCTTCAGGAGTTTCCTCCTCTGTTTCTTCAGTCATCCATTCGTTTACATCTACCAATGACGAACTGAAATTCAAGTTTCCATACAACATGGCACTGTCATTTAGCGCATACGCCAGGTAGTTGGAAATTTTTCCATCCATGTTTAGATCTGTTCTACCAGCATTTCCTTTGAAGTTAGCCAGGGTGATATCCTTAGGATCTAAAGTCATTTTGGTATTTGATATTCCAAAACCTTGCGGTAAATCAACTCCCTGATAATACAAGTCAGTAATCTCCATGCTACCTGTAGTTGGCAACTCCGTATATCGTTCAGCTTCCAGGTCAGACATGCGTCCTTTGGTTTCTAACTGCGCATTGATATGTCCTCTAAGTGTCGTTTCCTCTAGTTTAACAACTTGAGTAATTTTCTCTAGATCAAGATTCCCGTTCATACGGAAATCCCAGTAGTAATCTTCTAAATCTTTAAAATCTAAATAAGCTGTTACTTCTTCTCCATCCAACAGCATGTGGAATTTGTCCATTAAGAAGGAAGTTTCTGTCAAGTCAGCAGAAGGCATGTTGAAAGTAGCCTTCACATCTATCTGCTCCATTGGAATTGGGTAATCAGCATAAACGATATTTCCGCCATCAATTGAGAAGTTAGCCAACACAGCAGGCAATTCCGTTTCTGTTACTGAACCTCTCACATAGCCATCAAATCCAACTGTTCCTGAAGCGGTAACACCATCCAAATATTCCTGGTACGTGCCCGGTATTAATGATAGAATACTGATCAGGTTAATTTCTTTACCAGCATAAGTGATATCCATGTCGATATCCTCACCTGGCATACTCACATAGCCATCAAAGCCAAAACCGAAATTGCTCAAGCTTACTTGGTTCTCCTTGAATGTGAATTTCATATTGGCCAAATCCATGGCCATAGTAATGTCAGCATTCAAAGACTTTTTGTAGATATAGTCTACTCCGTCGTAGCTAAAAGTCATCGCATCAACGGTAGTTTTTGTTACCATATCAAATACATCCTGAGAAAAGTCTCCAGAACCGGAATGGTTAAGTCCTCCAATTGCAGCCAGCATCGGTGTAGCAGCATCCATGTAAATCACATTTGCATCTACAATTTCCCAACCTTGTATTTTGATAGAAAGTGGAGCGCTTTCTCCTGTTTCTTCCTCTTCTGTTTCTTCAGATGGTTTCGCAATATCATAATTGGCAGTACCATCCTCTAGTACAATGACATTGATCGTAGGTTCGATCAAGGATACATCCACTATTTCAATTTGCTCTCCGTTGATTACCGACATGATGTCAAGTGTTAAACTAAACTCTGTCACGTCCACCAAGGTATCCGCCTCAAATGGCTCAACCCCTACAATTCCAAAGTCACCAACGGTAACAGAAATGTCTGGAAAACTCTTGAATAATGACACGCTGAATGCGTCTGTATCATAGTATACTTTGGCATTAAGTGCTTTGTCCAGCTCTTTATCTATAGCTGCCTGGATATCGTCTTTAAAAATAATTGGCACCAGAACGGCTGCCAATAAGATCAACCCAATGAGTGATGCGAGAATGATGAGTACTTTTTTCATGGCTTTGTGGTATGTATCGTTGTACGAATTGTATGCTAAAAAATGATTCTACTCTACGAAGTTAATTAACGGATGGAGTACTATTAGAACTGTAATAAAATTTAACATTAGCACTCCACAGCTAACTTCTTACAAATTAATCATTAAACTACTGGATCGCGAGACTGTTTGGGAGAAATAACGATAAGACAATCCAAGCACTGAATCATTTTTCAGCATTCATTGTATTTTAGCCTATACAAAAACCAATGAATCCAACTTTCTCTACCATAGTAGCTTACCTGTTCATTTACCTGGTGTATTTACTGGGAAAGCTAGTGCTATGTCTTAGGTATGGAATTTATGACCGACATATCTTTCTTGGAATGGGAGAAAAACCTGCATTTACTTTTTCTCTGAGTTTGGTGACGATTTCGGTTGGTTTGTTCATTCCGCTGCCCTACTTCGCACGATTTTATAGCTATCAGCCAGATAGATCCAAAGAACGCATGAAAATGGCATGGGAATATGCTGATAGGCCTATTCTTCACCGGTTGTTGATCAACTTTGGAGGAGCCTTTTCCATGATGATTATGGCTATCTTCATTTTCTTATTTATTGGCTTTGTACAAGAGGAAAGTGTACTACGAGCTATCAGATATGGATTTCTGGAACCATTTCGTTTGATTTGGATCAACATCAAAGCGCTCTACATTTTGATTTTTGGAGGAATAGCCGATGCTGATACGCTTTCTGGTCCAGTTCGCATGGCACAGCTCTTTGGTGAGTGGTCCTATTTGAGGTTTCTCCGAATCACGGGAGTGATACTAGGGGGTTTTGTTTTTTACGAGTTTTTGCCGTTCCCTAAAACAGCCATGACGAGAACGATTCCACTAATTACAGAAGCTTTTTTCAACAAACCTTTTAGCTACAAACTCTACAACCGCATCGATCAGATATTTTGGGGATTGATCATTGTGCTATTCACCTGGACCATAATCAAAGACATCAGTCAACTGATGTAGGATTTGATTCTTTTTTTCCACAGTTATCTTCGCCACTATGAAGTTGTCAGATTATCCTTACAGCTACCCCACCAAAGGCACATTTGCAGGATTTACACTCCAAACACGATTTCCCAAAATCCTGAAGGATGTTTTGG
>CAXEKM010000719.1:0-3154 GCA_963996645.1 uncultured Marinoscillum sp. | reverse complement strand
CTACCCAAGGATCCTAATTATCATGATTCTACCAGAAACCGCAGCCAATACATCATTGATGAACACCATCCTGCCATTTTCCTGATCAAGCAAAATGACAGATGGATTTATGCCAAATCATCGATTGCAGCAATCGAAGACTTGCATGACGAAATATTCCCTTTCGGAACAGACAAGCTATTACAGTTATTGCCAAAAATTGGCACTCGAAAAATCATGGGTCTGTACCTATATCAGTATATAGGTATACTGATCTTGACTCTTTTGAGTGTACTAATCCACAAGGTATTCTCCGTTCTTTTTGAGGAAATCATCACCAGGTTATTAATGAAAGCTGGCTATGAGAAGCTAGCTGACCACTTTATGATGCCTGTTGCCAGACCTATCAGTCTTTTTGTAGTGATTTTACTATTAAGAATTTTCCTCCCTGTTCTACAATTACCTCCAGATACTTCACACTGGATCATGTTGCTACTGAAGGCTCTATTGCCATTATTTGGCACCATCGTATTCTACCGACTTGTAGACATATTAGCAATGTATTTGGAGCATCTAGCTAAGAAAACAGAGAGCACTTTGGATGATCAGTTGGTGCCTCTTCTCAGGAAAACTCTGAAGACATTCGTCGTTGGTATTGGTACCTTATTCATCCTTGAGAACCTTGACATTCCAATTATACCTTTACTTACTGGATTATCAATCGGAGGTTTGGCATTTGCATTGGCTGCTCAGGATACTATTAAGAATTTCTTTGGGTCACTGATGATCTTCATTGACAGACCATTCCAAATCGGTGATTGGATTACATCCGGAGACATAGATGGCTCCGTAGAAGAAGTTGGCTTTAGATCGTCCAGAATCAGAACATTCCGCAACTCGTTAATGTATGTGCCGAATGGAAAGCTTGCCGATAGTGTGATCGACAACCATGGTATGCGTCAGTACCGTAGATTCTACACACAGATAGCCGTTACCTACGATACGCCTCCAGAGCTCATCAACACGTTTGTAGAAGGCTTACGTAAAATTGTAGAGACACATCCTGATACACGTAAAGACTATTACAATGTGTATTTCAATGACATGGCTGCATTTTCTTTGAACATCATGTTCTACATTTTCTTTGAAGTGCCTGATTGGGGTTCTGAATTGAAAGCAAGGCATGAAGTGCTCATGCAGATACTAAAGCTAGGTAATGAACTTGGGGTGAACTTCGCCTTCCCTACTCAGACATTGCACATGGAGAATTTCCCCGGACAGCAAAGTCTTTCCCCTTCTTACACATCACAAGAAGAAGCCAACCAAAAAATGGCTGCATTCTTTGAAAATCAGAAATAATAACAAACCAGTATGAAAGCATATACACTTGTCAAAAACGGAAAAGCAGAGGAAGCTTTTAAATTGGAAGAAAAACCAACTCCTACTCCTGGAGCTGGAGAAGTCTTAATTGAGTCAGAAGGATTCGGCCTCAACTTTGCGGACGTCATGGCTAGGTTGGGTATCTATAAAGAGTGTCCACCACTACCAACAGTCATTGGATATGAAAATGTTGGGAAGGTAAAAGCCCTTGGTGAAGGAGTTACCGGACTGGAAGTTGGTCAGCGTGTGTTAGCTTTTACGAGATTTGGTGGGTATGCTGATCACATCATTACTCCAGATATTGCTGTCACGCCTATTCCAGAAAGTTTAAGTATAGGAGAAGCAACAGCTCTAGCAACTCAATACATGACCGCCTATTACGCCATTGAGGAATGCTTGAGTTTGTTTGAGGGTGATCATGCGTTGGTTCATGCTGCTGCAGGTGGTGTGGGAACTGCATTGATCCAAATTCTAAAACACAAAGGAGTTACTGTATTCGGAACTGCAGGATCAGAAGAAAAGCTAGAATACTTAAGAAGTCTAGGTGTTGACTACCCGATCAATTATCGTAAGGTAGATTATCTGGAAGAGATTACTAAACTTGGTTTTCAAGGGAAATTAGATGCAACCTTCAACCCAATAGGTGGAGACTATGTCAAAAAAGACTTTGCACTGTTGAACTCTGGTGGAGGGGTTGTAATCTTTGGGGCTTCTAAGCTTACGGAAGCACGTGGCAATATCTTCAAAATGTTAAAAATGGTCTTTGGTTTTGGGTTCTGGAGTCCAATTAAATTGGTGACATCTTCAAGATCATTAATTGGTTTGAACATGCTAAAGATTGCAGATAATAAACCAAAAGCATTCCAAAGAGCACTAAAGGGAGTGGTAGAAATGTCAAACAAGGGAATTCTAAAACCGACTGTTGGCAAAGAGTATGACCATACTCAATTAGCAGACGCTCATGCCTTTTTAGAGAGCCGACAATCAATTGGCAAAATTGCCATCAAGTGGTAAAAAAGGAAATCGCCACCCTCACTGCTGCTACGACAGCTTTGGGTGGCGACATAACCACTGTAGCCTAATCTTTATAGGTTATTTTGATTCCCATCCTCCACCAAGTGCTCGGTAGATGTTTACATACGCATGCATCTGTAGCATCTTGGTTTCCACAAGATCAAATCTTGACTCAAGTGCATCTCGTTGCGTTAATAATATTTCCATATAGTCAGCTCGTGCAGACTTGAAGAGGGTATTGGAAATATCTACTGACTCGGTCAGAGCTTGAACTTGTTGCTCTTTTAATTCGTAACTATTCGCCAGGTTACCAATACTTGCCAATTGGTTTTGTACTTCCAAATAAGCATTCAATATGGTACGCTCATAGTTGTAAACTGCTTGTATCTGCTTTGCATTGGCATTCAAATAGGTCGCAGTAATTGCTTTTCTATTGATCAATGGACCTGCAATGTCACCAGCCAGTGAATACAACAATGACTCTGGAGTTTTCACCAAATAGGTTGGATTGAATGCTTGTAATCCAATTCCAGCATTGATCCCCAATGATGGGTAGAAATTTGCTTTAGCTGATTTCACATCCAACTTAGAGGCCATCAACTCCAGCTCCGCTTGTCTTATATCAGGACGATTCTGCAACAATTGTGATGGAATACCTGAACTTACAAGTGCAGGAACCAGAGTTCCAAAGTCTTCAGAAGACCTCTGGATTGGCTGAGGATATCTACCCAACAAAAAGTTAATCTTGTTTTCAGTCTCAATGATCAACTGCTGAATTTCG
>CAXEKM010000718.1:0-7302 GCA_963996645.1 uncultured Marinoscillum sp. | reverse complement strand
CTACAGTTCAAATTAATCAATGACCAGCCATTCTATCAGGTAAAGAAGGATGGTGCGATACTGGTAACCAATTCAGAACTCGGTTTTGAAATTCAGAATGAGCCAGCCATTGGAGACAACCTCCATATCATTGATGTGCAGCAATCCACTTTTGATGAAACCTGGTCTCAGCCCTGGGGAGAGGTGAAGAATATCCGCAATCATTACAATGGATTGGTGGTCACTCTTCAGGAAAAGTCAGACCTCCAGCGAATCGTCAAACTCCACTTCAGAGTGTTTGATGACGGACTTGGTTTTCGATATGAGTTTCCAGCGCAGGACAACCTAAAAGACTTTGTGATCACCAATGAGCTTACTGCATTCAACATGTGGTCTGACTTGAAAGCCTGGTGGATTCCTGCCTATGGAGATGAGATTGACTCGGAGTTTTTGTTTACGCAAAACAATTTGAGTGAGATCGGACAGAAAGTACATACTCCTTTCACCATGGAAGCTGGAGATAGTTTGTTTGTCTCCATTCATGAAGCGGCCTTGCTTGACTATGCAGGGATGACCTTGAATCCAGTTGGGAATAAGCTAGAATGCGATTTGGTTCCCTGGTCAACTGGAGAGAAAGTGAAAACAAGTGCACCAATGAAGACACCGTGGAGGACTATTCAAATTGCGAAAAGCGCTGGTGATCTGATCACGTCTTACCTGGTATTGAACCTAAATGAGCCAAACAAGCTACAGGACATGACCTATGTGAAACCTGGGAAATACAATGGTATTTGGTGGGGGATGCATTTGAATAAATACACCTGGAACAAAGGGCCTAATCATGGTGCAGCATCTCCTGTGGTTAAACAATATATTGATTTTGCAGCAGCTAATGGTTTATCAGGTGTCCTTGTGGAAGGCTGGAATGAAGGTTGGGATTATGACTGGAGTTTAGGTCGTTTCAACTTTACCACACCTTATCCGGATTTCGACATAGCAGATTTGAGTCAATACGCTCAGGAACATAATGTAGGTTTGATTGGTCACCATGAAACAGGTGGTAACATTGAGAACTACGAAAGTCAATTACCCGAAGCTTTTGCCTTTTATCAAAAATATGGAGTACACAGTGTCAAAACAGGTTATGTGACTAGACAGCCATCTGGTGAGTTTCATCAGGGGCAGTTCATGGTGCAGCACTACCAGAGAGTAGTAGAGATGGCTGCTGCACATCAAATAGCATTAGACATACACGAGCCAGTGAAAGCAACCGGCTTGAGAAGAACTTATCCAAACCTCATGACCAGAGAAGGTGCACGAGGTACGGAGTACGAAGCGTGGAGCGCGGGTAACCCGCCGGAGCATACGGTAATATTACCTTTTACCAGAGGCCTGGCGGGTCCTTTAGACTACACTCCTGGGATTTTTGATATCCTCATCGAAGAGCGTCCAGAAAATCGAGTACATACCACGTTGGCTAAGCAGTTAGCGCTTTATGTGACGATCTATAGTCCATTGCAAATGGCTGCGGATTTACCAGAGAATTACGAAGGTCAACCGGCATTCCAGTTCATTCGTGATGTGCCAACAGACTGGGAAGAAACTCGTGTTCTCAATGCGAAAATCGGAGACTATCTGACCATCGTCAGGAAAGATCGAAACAGCGATGACTGGTATTTAGGTAGTGCTACAGATGAACAAGCGAAGGACTTGTCTATTGATCTTGGGTTCTTATTGCCGAATAGAAAATATCAGGCTGAGATCTATGCAGATACCGCAGATACTGATATGGAATCAAATCCAACTGCGATAGAAATAACCACCAGTACGGTGACAGCCAATGATCAACTGGAACTCAAGCTTGCTCCGGGAGGAGGACAAGCGATCCGATTCCATTTATTGGAATAATGAAATGACCAAATGATGATTTTCCACCAACTCAAAATAACAATGTAAATGAAACTAACAGACTTGAAAATGATGAAATACATATTACCTGTATTGCTGATTTTGTCCGTCCTTGGTCTGAGCGCCCAGGGAGATATTACCCTTATCGGACAAGTCACAGATGCCGATTCGGGTGAAGGACTTCCTGGCGCCACTGTATTGGTGAAAGGAACATCCAATGGAACCATTACCGACATGGATGGAAATTTTACCCTCACCGTACCTTCCTGGCAAGGAGATGCAATTCTAACTGTATCTTTCGTTGGCTTTGTCTCTCAGGAGATCAAAGTAAACGATCAAACAACGATCAAGGTGGCGATGGCTCCTGATATCGCTGCTTTAGATGAAGTGGTGGTCGTTGGTTATGGTTCCGTCAAGAAATCAGATGCTACGGGTTCGGTAGCTGTTGTAAGCAGCAAAGATTTCAACAAAGGTGCTGTCAACTCACCACAGGAATTGATTCAAGGTAAGGCTGCCGGAGTGACCATCACTTCCAACAGCGGTGCACCAGGAAATACATCTACCATCCGAATTCGTGGAGCATCGTCGATTTATGCGAGCAACGATCCATTGATTGTGGTCGACGGAGTGCCGTTGAACAACAAAGGCGTTGGAGGGGCACCAAATATCTTATCAACCATCAACCCGAATGACATTGAGACATTCACTGTCTTGAAAGATGCCTCTGCAACAGCCATTTATGGTTCCAGAGCTGCAGGAGGTGTGATCTTGATTACCACGAAACGAGGAGCTAGCAAGAAGCTTCAAGTGGATTACAATTTCACAGGCTCTTTCTATACAACACCGAATAAGCTGAATGTTTATTCTGGAGATGAATTTAGAGCGCTGATAGAAGAGCAATATGCTGCTGATCATGATGCGAGAAACTATTTGGGAGATGCAAATACAGACTGGCAGGATGCAATATATAAAGATGCATTTGGTCAGGACCACAACCTTAGCTTGTCCGGCTCTACAGATAATTTGAAATACCGTGCTTCTGTTGGTTACAACAATACCGATGGTGTGCTGAAAACCTACAACTTCGAACGAACAACGGTTGCGCTGGGACTAGATCCAAGTTTCCTAAACGGCAAGCTGAAAATGCAGCTCAATGTGAAGGGAATGGTGAATAACAACAACTTCGCAGATCAGGGGGCAATTGCTAATGCTGTTGCTTACAACCCGACTTTGCAGATTTACAATGGCAATACACGTTATCGAGGTTACACTACACTGACTGACAATCCAGAAAATGTCAATGGTAATCCAATCACCCTGGGAACAGCCAATCCGGTTGCGCAATTAGCCTTGACAGACAATACTTCTCAAGTATTGCGAAGCATTGGAAACGTAAAAGCTGATTATGAGATCTTGGATGGTTTAGTTGCGACGTTGAACTTGGGATATGATTATGCTGTTTCTGAAGGTCACAATAATGTGGCTGATAGCACGCAGTGGATTTACATTCCCGTACCTGAGGGTGGAAGAACTTCCATTTATGAAAATGAGCGTCAAAATGAATTGCTGGACTTCTATGTGAATTACAAAAAAGATCTGGAAGGGTTGGAAAGTAATCTTGATGCCATGGCCGGTTATTCCTGGTCACATTTTTACAGTCATGATACAGACTCTACCTGGAGTGGTGACAAAACGGTTTTTCAGCGTGGTAATGACTTTCCTACGGAATATTACCTGATATCCTTCTTTGGTCGGGTAAACTATACCTTGAAGGATAAGTATTTGCTGACAGTTACCTTGAGAAACGATCAAACTTCTCGTTTCGGACCTGATCAGCGATCTGGATGGTTCCCGTCTGTGGCTCTTGCCTGGAATATTAAAGACGAGAATTTCATGAAGTCCAGTCCATTATTCTCTGATTTGAAACTACGATTAGGATATGGTGTCACAGGTCAGCAGGATGTTGTGAGCAACGATTATCCATATATTCCAACTTACACCTTGAGTAATCAAACGGCGCGTTACCAGCTAGGAAACACCTTCTACAACACACTGCGTCCGGATGGATACGATGCCTACCTGAAATGGGAAACGAATACAACGATCAACGCAGGTGTAGATTTTGGATTCCTAAATAATCGACTATCAGGTAGTGTAGATGTTTACCAAAAGGAAACAACTGATTTGCTAAACCTGGTGGACATTTCACCAGGAACCAATTTCGTTGCAACACTCATCACCAATGTAGGAGATATGGTCAATCGTGGTATGGAAGTAAACCTAAACTGGATTGCGATAGATGAAGGGGATTGGAGATGGAAATTGAACGCCAATGCTTTTTACAATCAGAATGAAATCACCAAACTCAACAACAGTGATGACCCGGAATACACCGTGAATGAATCTGCAAGTAGTGTAGGAGGTACCACCGATGGAACAGCTCAAGTGTATCGTGTAGGATATCCTATTAGATCTTACTACGTCTATGAGCAGGTATATGGACCTGATGGTCGCATGATTCCGAATGCCTTTGTTGACAGAAACGGCAATGGGATTATTGATAATGGCGATCGTTACTTATTCCAAAATCCTACACCGGATGTGACATTAGGTTTTAATACCTGGTTGACTTACAAGCAATTTGATTTTGCGATCAACGCCAGAGCAAATATCAATAACTACGTCTACAACAACGTGGCTGCAAATAGCAACTATTACAACCTCTATGATGGAATGGGCTATTTGAGAAACATGTCTACTCAGGCCGATGACACTCAAATAACCGAAGCTGGTGAGTTTACTAGGCTCTCTGATCACTATGTAGAGAATGGGTCATTCTTCCGAGTAGACAATGTGAACCTGACCTACAATTTGCCTGGAGCGTTCAATGAACTTATGGATTTCAGTGTGACTCTTGGTGTGCAAAACGCGCTACTTATCACCAACTACAAAGGTCTTGATCCGGAGGTAAGTGGAGGAATGGATAATAATTTCTACCCACGCTCCAGAGTCTATATGCTAGGTCTAAAAGCAAGTTTCTAATCCCAAAATGAATAAGATCATGAATATTAAATTAATCATAGGAACGCTCAGTTTACTGATGGTCTCTTCTCTGACTTCATGTCTTGGGGATCTGGATACCGAGCCACTTTCTCAGCAAGTTATCAATGGTAACAATGTCTTTGATACCGAGGAAGGATACAAGCAATTCTTAGCTAAACTCTACGCGGGATTGACCTTGACAGGACAGCAAGGGGAGTTTGGAGATCTTGAAATTGACAATCCAGATGAAGGAGAAACATCATTCTTAAGAACCTACTGGTCCATCCAGGAATTGACTACCGATGAAGCTTTGTCCTCATGGAACGATCCGAAAATCAATAGTTTATATGAGCAAAATTGGGGCGATCAGAATGCGTTGATTTCACTCCTGTATCAACGTATCTATGTCAATATCGCTTTTTGCAATGAGTATTTGAGATCTGTTGATGAGCGAATTGATGGCTTGAGTGGAGATTTCCAACAAGAAGTGACTACCTATAGAGCTGAAGCTGCAACGCTACGAGCGCTTAACTATTATTTCGCTTTGGATCTATGGGGAAATGTGCCTTTCATTTTGGAAGAAGATGGAGTCGGTGCTTATCAGCCGCAACAAATTTCACGTGCCGATCTATTCACTTTTATAGAAACCGAATTGCTCGAAGCACTACCGAATCTGGTAGATGCTGGCCAAAATGAATATGCAAGAGTAGACAAAGGAATGGCGTGGACACTTCTAGCCAAAATGTATCTGAACGCCGGTGTATACACTGGTCAGACTCAGTATGATAAAGCGGTAGAATACAGTAAGCTAGTCATCGAATCTGGAGCTTATTCATTGGTCGATGAATACAGTGACTTATTCCGAGCGGATAACCATGGCTTGAGACAGGAGATCATTTTCCCAGTGGCAGAAGATGGGGTGAATACCAGAAACTATGGTGGAATGACCTTCTTAATTCATGGAGCAACCGGTGACGGTCCGGCCAATGGTGTCAGCGGAGGATGGTATGGCCATCGCCCAACAACGGCTTTTGTGGAAAATGAGTTTGCGGATGCCAACGATACGCGTGCTTATTTCTCTTCCAATGGACAAACCACCACAACCATCAGTAATCCGGTAGAGTTTGGTCAGGGATATAAGTGTACCAAATTTCAAAATGTAACTGCTTCTGGTGCTCCTGGTCAGGACCTCACTTTCGTGGATACTGATTTTCCAATGTTCCGATTGGCGGATGTGTACTTAATGTATGCAGAAGCTGTGCTACGAGGAGGTGCTGGAGGTAGTGCTGCACAAGCTTTGATTTATGTAAATGACTTGAGAGAACGCGCTTATGGTGATGTGTCAGGCAATATTTCTGCTGCGCAATTGACACTCGATTTTATTCTGTCAGAACGAGGTAGAGAGCTTTACTGGGAAGCACACCGCAGAACAGATCTTATCCGATTTGAACAATTCACAAGTGGAGATCTGAGATGGGACTGGAAAGGTGGTGTCCAGGCTGGGGCTGCTACTCCAGACTATTTGGAGCTTTTACCCATACCATCATTTGACCTTGGACTCAATCAAAACCTTAAACAAAACGATGGCTACTAATCATCCATCAACCCTTAACAATTAACCAATTTAAAAATGAAAACGATGAAGCAAATTAAACTAATGGCTGCATTGCTTGCACTTCTGTTTGTGGTGGCTTGTGGCGATGATAACGGAGGAACTGAAGTGACTGATCCGGTTGCACCATTAATATCTACTCCAACAGACGGTTCTGCCATAGTGGTGACGGAAGCTAACCTGACTTCTAACCTGGAAATTACCTGGGCCGCGGCTGATTTTGGAGCCGAGGTGGCTGTGAATTATGCAGTGCAAATGGATGCTGAAGGTGGAGATTTTTCAAGCCCAGTCGTGTTGGAGTCTGGTGTTAATGGCACCTCAATTACATTGACCAATACAGCATTAAACTCAGCAATTATCTCTGATTTAGGAATGGAAGGAAACGCTGAAGCCTTGGTAGATATCAGGGTAGTAGCGAGTTCACAAGGATTTGAAGATCTGGTTTCAGGTGTTGTAGGTATGAGTGTAACGACTTTCTTGCCAGATCAAACGACAGCTGCTGTGGTTACATTATCAACATCAACAATCGCTGTTACTGCTGAGTCGTTAAGTGATAAATTGACAATCACATGGTCGCCAGCTGTAGTTGGTTCAGGTGATACCATCATTTATTCCGTACAACTAGCACTTGCTGGTGAAGGCGTGGATGCTGCTAAAACTGTTGGTTTGACCGGAGGAGTGGAATACACTTTAAGCCACGAGGCATTGAACTTGTACCTTGATCAGGATTTTGGACAGGATCCAGAAACAGAAGTTGCTGT
>CAXEKM010000717.1:0-3540 GCA_963996645.1 uncultured Marinoscillum sp. | reverse complement strand
TCTAAAATCGGACTGGTGTGAACCGTGAAATAACGCAATTCATTATTTGGTGTAAAGAAGCGAAACTCAGCCTCACCTGGTTCTAATGTTTTAATAATACGTTTTCGCTCTTTTTCCAGTACTTCCAGGTCCTTCCGGTGAATTCTTGAAGCAAATTCAAGATGTGGCATGGGACCATCTTTCTTGTCTCTGCCACATAGCTCATACATTTCATCTGACCAGTAGTACTTTTCGTCGTACCAGTTCCATTCCCAGTATCCGATTTGAGCAATTTCCTGAGCAGTTTTAAGGAGTTTGGTGGATGATTTTAGTGAATCCTGAATATCCACCAGGTCAGAAATGTCTGTTGAAAGGCCTACCACACAGTTTTGACCTTTATATACAATTCGTTTACCGGATACCTTTTGAGGAATTTTATTGCCTGATTTTGTTAATAAATGTGCTTGAACCTGAGATTCACCAAGTGCATAAACCTCCTGGATTTTTGATGAAACCAATTCATGCTCATCTTCAGGAAAAAACGACATGGCACCCATTGATTTAATTTCTTCATCCGAATACCCAGACATAGTGGACATTTGATGATTCCATAGCAACATTTCACCTTTTTCGTTGAACAAATAAAACTGGCCAGGCATGCTATTGATGATGGTAATAGCGAAATCTTCTTCTTTGAGTGAGTTTTCTGGTGTTTCTGTTACCAGAATGTAGCTACTATATGAGTGATGATCAGAACTTATCTGAGTGTAGTCTACGGCAATGATTTTTCCATTCAGGTTGGTGCCATGGTGTCTTCCTTCTGTTAACGATGGTTTTTTTGGATCAAATTTAATGTTGATAAGATCGGCTAATGGTAGTTTTTGGTTTTTCGATAGGGCAAAGATTTCTCCCGCCATCGAGTTGAAATCTATGACTTCATCTTGCTGGCCGATGATTAAAACACCGAAAGAATTACTTTGAAAAATTGCAGGATAGTCCTCCACCAAATAACTCATAATCACCCAACTATATCAATCTTTAATTTACAAGATACTCATCAAAAATGCTTAGAGATGATGATTGTCTTTAATGATTTTAGTTGGATTGTGTGTATTACTAGTTAAATCACTTCTAATATACGTTTTGCAAGTGCAGATTAATTGTTTTTTAGACCTTGCTAGAGGTGATAGTGGTTATCTTTGCGGCTTTCTAAATTTGATTAGATAACCCTTTATGAAACAGATTTACGGCAATTACACGAAGGAGGATTTTGAAGTTTGGCAGATCCTCTACAAGCGTCAGATGGGGAACCTTCCAACTGCTGCAAGTACTGCCTATCTGGAGGGATTGGATAAAGTGAATTTTGTAGAAGATGCTATTCCAAAATTCGAAGAAACGAACGAGGTACTCCAACAATTGACAGGTTGGAAATTGGCGGTAGTTCCTGGTATTGTGCCTGATTATACGTTCTTCGAGCTGATGTCTAATAAACGTTTTCCTGCCACGACATGGTTAAGGAAAATGAAAGAATTGGATTATCTGGAGGAGCCGGATATGTTTCACGACGTGTTTGCCCATGTACCATTGTTGAGTAATCAGTCTTTCGTGGATTTTTTAGAAGCTTTGAGCAATATTGGATTGCAATATGTGGGCAATGATTATGCGATCGAAATACTATCCAGAGTTTACTGGTTTACTGTGGAGTTTGGCTTGATTCAGGAAGAAGCTGGTCTGAGAATCTATGGAGCGGGTATTCTGTCAAGTGCTGGTGAAACCAAGTTTTCTCTGAGCGAAGAGCCCCCAAAATATCCATTTGATGTGCAGGTAATTGCCAATACGCCATACAAAAAGAATGTTTTTCAGGATCGTTACTTTGTGATTGAGTCTTATGAACAACTATACAATAGCATTCCAGAAGTGAAAAGAATATTGGCTGAGATGGTAGCCGAGCACGAAGGTAAAGTGGTAACTGCCTAATGAAAGTAGCAATTGTTAAATACAATGCAGGGAATGTTCAGTCATTGACATTTGCATTGAATAGATTGGGTGTGGAGCCTATTTTATCAGATGACCCAGAGTTTCTTAAGTCCGCAGATAAAGTAATATTTCCTGGACAGGGAGAGGCTAGTTCTGCGATGCGAAGCTTGAAAGAAAAAGGATTAGATGAGGTTTTGAAATCACTCAAGCAGCCTTTTTTAGGTGTATGCCTAGGCATGCAGCTGATGTGTGAGTCATCTGAAGAAAATGATACGGAATGTCTTGGAATCATTCCTCAAAAAGTACTTCGATTTGATTCGTCGGATGTAAAAGTTCCTCACATGGGATGGAATGATATTCATCAATTGAAATCTCCAATCATGAACGGCATCAGTGAAGGAGATTATTTGTATTTCGTTCATAGCTACTATGTCCCCGTTTGTGAAGAGACAGTCGCAGTAGCGGAATACCCAATGGCCTTCAGTGCAGCATTGAACAAGAATAATTATTATGCCATACAGCCGCACCCCGAAAAGAGTGCTGAGGCAGGAATGAAACTTTTAGACAATTTCTTAAAGCTTTAACATGCATATCATACCTGCAATAGACATCATCGGGGGTAAATGTGTTCGCCTTACTAAAGGTGATTACAACCAAAAGAAAGAGTATTCGGACAATCCAGCTTCAGTAGCTAAAGCATTTGAAGATGCTGGCATTCAACGACTGCATGTAGTGGATTTGGATGGAGCTAAGGCTAAGAATGTTGTTAATTTGGAAACCTTACAATCGATCACTTCCTCAACCAACTTGACTGTTGATTTTGGAGGAGGAGTAAAGACCAGGAAAGATCTTGAGAAGGTTTTAGCTGCTGGTGCTAAGCAAGTTACTGCTGGAAGTATTGCTGCAAACAACCGTGAGGAAGTGAAGAGCTGGATTGAAGAGTACGGAGCTGAGAAAATCATTTTGGGGGCAGATGTACTGGATGAAAAAGTGATGGTTTCTGGATGGCAGGAGTCTTCAGATCTTGATTTGATGGAGTATCTGGAGTATTACCTTCAGCTTGGAATTGAATACGTGATTTGTACCGATATCAGCAAAGATGGAGTGCTTCAAGGGCCATCTTTTGAGCTGTATCAGAAAATATTAGGTGAGTTTCCTGAACTGAAATTGATAGCTAGTGGAGGAGTGTCTGGAAAATCGGATCTGATCCAATTGAAAGAACAGGGACTTTACGGAGCTATAGTCGGTAAAGCTTTTTATGAAGGTCATATAACTTTGGAAGAGCTGGCATCAATATGACTGTATGTCAATAAACTAGCATCGATTAAACGATAGAAAAGTGTTAACAAAAAGAATTATACCTTGTCTGGATATCAAAGATGGTCGCACCGTCAAGGGCGTCAACTTTGTAGAGCTTCGTGATGCTGGAGATCCAGTGGAGCTTGCGGAACGTTATACACTAGAAGGAGCAGATGAATTGGTCTTTTTGGATATTTCAGCAACTCTCGAGAAGCGTAAAACTTTGATTGATCTGGTTAAAAAAGTGGCATCAGCCATTCATATACCTTTTACCGTTGGAGGAGG
>CAXEKM010000716.1:0-5025 GCA_963996645.1 uncultured Marinoscillum sp. | reverse complement strand
TTTATTTTATCACTGTCTGACAAGATTTACTAACAAAAAATCTAGCCACAAAAAAAGCCCTTTAAAAAAGGGCTCTTACTTCTGTATTGTTGACCAATATTTTAGTTAAAAACATGCGTGGATTTTCTCGATGCAACATGCACTTTGAAAAACTTCTCACACTCCTCCTGTGATCCTACAAAGACCACTGTATTTCCTTTCTTCACCAGGTATTGCTCCAATGACTCATCATAAGCCAATCTCACTGCAAACCTATTTTTCAACGACTTTAACATTTCTTATTTAAAAACTAAATTTTATAGCTAATGAATCAAATCTTGTATTGGCTTATGATGCCTTTGCCACGTTGTTATTATAAGAACTAAACCCCGGGATGAAATTGAAATTAGCTTCCAATAAATCCTGAAAGTCTTCGCCACACTCTAGCATATCATCATCGTCCTCCTCATAGTGCCAGTTGATCTGAATTCTCAAACCTTGCTCTTCCATAGCCTTTAATCTCTTAAGGATATCGAAAATGCATTTTGCAGAACTCGTATTGAACATTGTCATTTTAAAGTCAGCTTTGATACCACCACGTGTTGCTTTGATAGAATTCAATATCTTCAACAATGGTTGGTAAAATGCTACGCTGTTGTCTGGGCTAGACATTCCAGCAATACTTAAACGTCCTTTTCTAGGATCAAAAACGACTTCTGGCGTAAGGTGTGTTTTTCTAATAAATAACATAAACGATGATTCTTTGGCTATTACTACTATGCAAGAATACGAATCTTATTTATGCTTGTAAGGTTAGTTTCGTTGAATGGGCACAAATAGTTGATGAGTGAGTCATTTGGCCCGTAAATCGAATTAAAGCTCCACCGAAATTTCAGGATATTTAGCTTTCAAGTCATTCGCAAGTCCCTTTTCCTCAATCTGATAGCTTTCAACCTGGCGTTGAATCCCTAAGAGGCCATAGCCATCAAATTCAGGAATGAAAATAGGAAGCTTTCTGATAAACCAATAGGTAGGTTTTCCTTTGAGAATTACCTTTTCCAAACTTACAGCCGTTCGTTTATTTTGAATCAATTGCTTTTCAATACTCCAATATTTAGAGGCGGTATCTTGATCAAAAAAGTCGAAACTATCCTTACCTATTATGTCCTCAGTTTCTGCGCCATAGCTCGAAGCAGCCACATTATTGATCAAATACAACTTACCTTCAGGACTTTTTACTTCAATTTTTTCTTCTAGATGATTAATTATATCAACAAATAGTTCGTTTTGACGACCAACAGCATTTGCATTATCCCGAATGATACGTTCTTGCTTTTGAAGTTGGTCTGCACGTTGAGAAGACTTCAATTCAGCCTGCTTTAGATCCGTTATATCACGTGTAATCCCGAAAGTACCTATGATCTGACCATTCACATCTTTAAGTGGTAGTTTGGTAGTTGATGCGTAAGCTACAGTACCATCGTTTTTGTCTTCTTTCTCAACAAGGTTCAATAATGGCTTGCCTGTCTTAATGATCTCCTGTTCGTCTTTAAAGGCTTTTTTAGCATGCTCACCAAACAAGTCAAAATCAGATTTACCAAGAATTGCATCAGCTGATTTCTTATTATGCCGCTTGACAACTGAATCACTGATTCGCGTGAACTTACTGTCTAGGTCTTTAAAATAAATTAGATCTGGCAAACTGGTCAAAATAGCATCCAACAGCGCTTTCTCCTGCTCAAATTTCTCACGCATATTGTACAAAGCATTGTTTTCAGAACTAGACCCTGTCAATTTAACCATAGAAATACCTTCCCGGAACTCTTCAGCCACTTGAGCCAAATAAGAACTTCGATCCCCAAAATTGACCATCCCTGAAGAAAGTTCTGTAGCCGAACTTGCCACCTGCTCTGTCCCAGCAGCCGTTTCTTCTGCAATAACAACAATGGTCTCAGTGATACTAACTACGTTGTTAATACTCTCAATTTGAGAATTCGCCGCTTGCAAAATCTCCTCCGAGCTATGAAGCGTTTTATTCGAAGACTCAAAGATCTCTCTGAAGGAGCTCGACGCCTGAACGGAAGTAGACTCTCCTTCTTTGACCATCTCACTCATTTGAGTAATCACTTCTGCAGTCTCTTTAGTATCTACCTGAACTCCTCTTACTAACTCTTCAATTTCTTTAGCCGACTTTCTAGAGTCCTCAGCCAATTTTCTAATTTCCTCAGCTACTACCGCAAACCCTCTTCCAGCATCACCAGCCTGAGCTGCCTCTATTGCGGCATTAAGAGCTAACAGATTCGTTTGTGAGGCTATTTCAGAGATTACTCCCAAAACACGAGTTATTTCCTTAGAGCGCTCCGTTAAGACTCCCATGGAATCTTTCGTCTTATTAGAGAAAGTGGAGATCTCCCTCATACTATTCACCATCTCTTCCACAATGGTGATACCACTCTTACTCAATGCAGCCCCTCGCTTAGCAGTAGAGTTAATATCTTCAGCCTTGTTCACCATCCCTTTGGAGGCTGTGAGAATTCCTTCTACCAGAGCAGATGATTCATCAACCTTAGCCAATTGGCTTTGCGCACCATGACTCATTTGCCCTATGGCTGAAGCGATCTCATTAGTATTGTTGCTCATCTCCTCACCAGTGATTTGCATCTCCGAAGCAGAGTCATCAATGATATTTACATTCCTTGCAATTGTATTTAAAAGTGAGTCCAGATTATCAAGAGCCAGATTTAGATTGTCCGTCATTCTCTTGACGTCTCCTTCCTCCTGCTCTTCATAGCGAAGTGTTAAGTCACCATTGGCCATGGCACTCACTATTTTATTAATAGAGAAAAACGGACGAGAAACACTTTCAAGTAATTCATTAATTGATTGCGAAAGTGTAAGCCAAACACCTGATTTGCCCTCATCATCCACTCTTGCGCTAAAGTCACCTTGCTCACCAGCAGACTGCACTACCTGATTAGTTTCAGTAATAATTTGCTTCAGATTGGCTCGCATCTCTACGAGTGTTTGACCTAAAACATCATTCTCATTCTTGACTGTAAAATCTGTATCCAGATCTCCATTTTTGATATCCTCCGCTAAATGTGTTGTACTTTTCAAGAAGTTGACATGAGAGGTCAATGCATTGGTAATACTCCCAATTTCGTCTGTTCTATGATTTGTATTGATCTCCTCAAAGTTCACATCAATGTCTCCTTTAGACATGAGCTTGATTCTCTTAATAACTCTATATAGAGGATGATGCACTTTATGAAAGGTCCATCGCATCCCCAGAAAGAACTGGAGAACAATAAATGGTGAAGCATAGACAAAATAGATAAATCCAAATTTGCCTGCTGCATAACTTACCACAGCCAACTCTGCCGAAATGACCGTAAGTATCATGCAAATAATAAACAGGAAAGACCCTTTAAAATTCCTGTAGATGATTAATAGCGATACTGCTGTAATTAGCGTAACATATCCAGTGATTTGGAGTATATCAATCACATTTGGGGTAAAAACTCCATCATTCATAAGGTTGCATTAGGTTTTGTAGCTGATAATACAACAAGGGGGCAACGTATTATCCTACTAGGTTTGAGATTAATTCTCTATCATTTCTAATATATCTATTAAAATGATCATCTCTCCATCCACTTTCACTATCCCTTTAATAAACTGATCAGAGGCTGACAAATTCTTGATCACAGCTGCTGATGTATTAATCTGAGATTTATTAACCACTATCGTATCCGGCACTTCCGCCACGATCATTCCTGCATGTACATTAGGGTCTTTCAAGACAATAACAAATGCAGAAGCCAGATCGATATCCGTATTGTAATCCAGGTTCAGTCTTCGAGCTAAATCCGTAATAGCAATTACATTGCCTCGAATATTGCCAACACCTAAAACATAGTCTGCCGACTGTGGTATTGGGGCTATAGGAGGAAGCTTTACTACTTCTTTCACCTTTTCAATAGAAATAGCATATTTCTCCTTTCCTAAAGGAAACACCACCAATACTTCTCTTTCCTCGATCTGTCTCTTTTCGGCGATATCTTGATTAAATGCCGCAAGCTCGGCTTTTTCAACCCAGCTTGCAGTTTGAGTGCTTTTTTGCTCTATTTCCATGTGCTGTTACAGCTAATTACTTCAGTCTAAATTTACTTAATCTTTCATTGAGCTCATTCACAATATCGGATAGACTTTGCGATCTTTCTACATAGTTATCCATACCTGCAGAAAGTTCTGTAGCTGAGCTCGCTATTTGCTCCGTACCTGCAGCAGTCTCTTCTGCAATCACCACTACAGACTCTGTAATGGTAACTACATTTTTGATAGACTCTATTTGCTGCTGTACTCGTTTTCTAATCTCTTCTGTAAGCATCAACGTTTTGGACGAAGACTCCGTGATCTCTGTAAAGGCTTCCGATGCAAAGTTGGTTGCATCTTCACCAGACTTCACGCTGCTCTTCATCATATCAATTGCCGAAGCTGCTGTACTTACATCACTCTGGACATCACCAACGAGCTTCTCAATATCTTTTGCTGAGCGCTTACTGTCTTCCGCTAATTTTCTAATCTCCTCCGCAACTACGGCAAATCCACGACCAGCATCACCTGCCTGAGCTGCCTCAATAGCTGCATTCAATGCCAGTAAGTTTGTTTGAGAAGCAATTTCTGTGATTACACTAAGAGCTTTAGATATTTCATTGGATCTTTTTGTCAATACCTGAATGGAATCAAAGGTATCTGATGAGAACGCTGCAATATCTCGCATACTAAAGCCTACCTTTTTCACAAGGTCAAGACCTTTTTCACTGCTATCTGCTCCTGCCTGGGCAGCATCATTGATATTGGCTGATTGTTCTCCCATCTCATTGGAAGATCTTAAAATTCCTTCTACAAGTGACGAAGATTCATCCACTTTCACCACCTGATTCTGAGCGCCATTAGACATCTCGGAGATGGATGAAGCGATCTCTCTAGTATTGATGGTCATCTCTTCACTTACTGCAAGCATTTCCTGAGAAGACTCAGCAA
>CAXEKM010000715.1:0-2980 GCA_963996645.1 uncultured Marinoscillum sp. | reverse complement strand
TTATTTGTTTTACCAATTAATTGATGTGGGGCATCGTAATCGCTCAGATCAGCTCTGATGTTGTCGTAACCTTGCTTTCTTACTTTCTCAATAACATTCGCCAACACCTCGTCGTAAGAAATTTTACTTCTTGTTTGTTGAAGCATAGATAGTTTTGATTTTATATTTTATGGAATAAGTGAAGATTTGAATCCTAAATCGCATAAATTCAGGAGCTTATGTAATTTAAACAATATCTACCGCATATTGTTCAGATATGATCGTTTTTTTAATAAATCAGGCATTTTCTACGTCATAACGGGATTTTTTAATAAAATAGTAACTTAGACTATTAACCCAAATCCCATGAACTTACTTGATTATGCCATCATCATCGTCTATTCGATTGCATTTCTTGGCTTAGGATATATTTTTAAAAATCAGCAAAACAAAAAAGATTATTTTCTTGGCGGTCGCTCATTTGGCTGGTTCCCTTTGAGCCTTTCTGTGATGGCTACACAGCTTTCAGCAATTAGTTTTATATCAGCTCCAGCATTCGTAGGAATGCGGGAAGGAGGCGGTATGAAATGGCTGAGTTATGAGTTTGCTGTACCAATTGCCATGATCTTTTTAGGGAGTTATTTAATACCTACTCTCTATAAATCTGGAGTTGTCAGTATCTACGAATTCCTGGAGAAACGTTTCAGTCGTTCTACGCGCTTGTTATTAAGTTTGGTCTTCCAAATAAGTAGAGCCTTCGCTACAAGTGTCATGATATACGCGGTTGCACTGATCTTAACGAGTGTGATGGACATTCCATTCTGGCAAACAGTAATATTGATTGGTGTCATTACGGTGATCTATTCGTATCAGGGAGGAATGAAAGCAGTGGTATACGGCGATATGATTCAGATGATCATCTTATTCGTAGGCATCTTAATCTGTTTAGGTTATGGTTTATCTTATTTGGATGGGTGGGACAATTTCGTTTCTTTGGTTGATCGAGATCGACTTAATGCTGTGGATTTCGGTTCGCTCGGAATAGGAAATAGCGATGGCTTTGGCTTTTGGCCGATGATCATCGGAGGATTCTTTCTATATGCATCATATTATGGTACAGATCAAAGCCAGGTGCAAAGACTACTTTCTGCAAATAGTCTTGATACGGTAAGGAAAACCATATTATTCAATGGTTTATTACGTTTTCCAGTCACATTAAGCTATTGTATCATGGGCTTAGTATTGGGAACTTTTGTACTACAAACTCCAGAGTTTCTGAGTCAAATACCAACAGATAAGCCAGATCTTATGATCCCAATTTTCATTAGAGATTATTTGCCACATGGCATCATTGGAATATTGATAGTGGCGATTTTGTCCGCAGCAATGTCTTCATTAAGTTCCGCGGTAAACTCATTGAGTGCAGTTTCCACGGAAGATTTTCTTACACATGGCAAGAATGTGTCTCATGCTCAGTATGTGAAGTACTCCCGGTTGACTGCACTATTTTGGGGTGTTGTATGTATCGTTTTGGCATTCTTCGCTGGGAATATTGCCAGTACAGTGATTGAAGCTATTAATAAAGTAGGCTCAGTGTTCTTTGGACCAATATTAGCCACATTCTTGATTGCTGTTAAAATCAAAAAAGTACATGCAAGAGGTATGAATATTGGATTGCTGTCTGGAGTCTTGTGTAACGTTTACCTCTGGCTAGGAGTAGGAGATCAATTATTTTGGTTTTGGTGGAATGCGACAGGTGCTGTTGTGACCTTAATCGTGGCATTAATTGCTAGTTTGTTAGTGCCAAAAGGCAGTGAAAAAGTACAGCATATTGAAATGGAAGTCGCTAATGTTTGGACAAAGGACACTTTCATTCTCTTAGGATTTTTTATTTTCATTATTGTAATCGCATTAGCCATCCCTTCGCTTATTTAAAATGACTGATATTCGAGCTTTATTAACCTCCGTCTACCATGATTCAGATGTAGATAAACTGATGGTTGGAATAGATCAACTAATTCAGTCTTATCAGAAAAAAGTAAGTCTTGATCCATTGGAACTTGATGAGAGCGATGTGCTAATGATCACTTATGGTGATCAGGTACATCGACCAGGTGAAGCTAAGTTGAGTTCTCTAAAGGCTTTCTTAGATGAGCACTTAGCAAACAGTATCAAACTAGTGCATCTACTTCCTTTTTATCCCTATAGTTCTGATGATGGGTTCTCAGTAATCGATTATTATGAAGTCAATGAGGACATGGGTGACTGGTCTGATATTGATGAACTAAGCAAGAACTATTCACTCATGTTTGATGGGGTAATTAATCACATTTCGCAGGAGTCCGACTGGCTAAAAGGGTATTTGCAGGGTAAAAAGGAATATGCTGGATATTTTAAGGAGGCAGATCCTTCGGAGGATTTTAGCGCTGTAACCAGGCCTCGTACAAGCCCAGTATTTCATGAATTTGTAGATCATCAGGGAGAGTCAAAGTATCTGTGGACTACTTTTAGCAAGGATCAGGTTGATTTGAATTACGAAACTCCTGAGTTGTTTTTACAGGTGCTGGACGTGATGTTGTTTTACTTAAGTAATGGTGCGAAGCTCCTTCGTTTGGATGCCATTGGGTTCATGTGGAAGGAGAAAAGCTCAACTTGCATTCACTTACCTCAAGCACATGCGTTGATTCAGGTAATGCGTCAGGTATTAGAAAAAATCTATCCAGATGTAGTGCTTATAAGTGAAACCAATGTACCTCATCAAGAAAATATCACCTATTTCGGTAATGGATATAATGAGGCTAAGATGGTTTATAACTTCACTTTGCCGCCGTTATTAGCTTTTAGTTTATTGAGTCAGTCCACTGCTAAATTTAGAGATTGGGCATCTTCTTTAGAGCTTCCTTCTGATCAAGTGTGCTTTTTCAATTTCACGGCAAGTCACGATGGGGTTGGGGTAAGGCCAGTTCAGGGCATTTTAACGGATGATGAACTTAATGTCTTA
>CAXEKM010000714.1:0-3221 GCA_963996645.1 uncultured Marinoscillum sp. | reverse complement strand
TGAAACAATTACAGTTCCTACCTCAAGGTTAGCTGGAGCGATGATATATCTCTTCTCTCCATCAGCGTAGTGAAGCAATGCAATACGAGCAGTTCTTCCTGGATCGTATTCGATAGCAGCAACTGTAGCAGGAACTACATGCTTATCTCTTTTGAAGTCAATAATTCTTAACTTCTGTTTGTGACCACCACCAACATTTCTGATCGTCATTCGACCTTGGTTGTTCCTACCTCCTCTTTTACCCTTTGAAGTAAGTAGAGATTTCTCAGGAGTATCCTTCGTAATCTTGTCGAATACAGGAGCTACTCTGAATCTCTGTCCTGGGGTAACGGGTCTAAGTTTTTTAACAGCCATCTATCTGTTTATTTTATATTCCGCTATAAAAATCAATGATATCACCATCCGCTACTTTAACAATAGCTTTCTTATACGATGGTGTTCTTCCTTCAATAATTCCAGATTTTGTATATCTAGACTTTGACTTACCTGGCTGTACCATAGTGTTGATACTCTCTACTGTCACACCGTAAGTCTTTTCAACTTCTTTCTTAATCTGAACCTTATTAGCTTTTTTGCTAACAATAAATCCATATTTTCCATGCTCATTTAGAGCAGAAGCTTTCTCAGTTACTAATGGTTTTACTATTACTCCCATCTTAGTTTAATCTTTTTTGGATTAGATCTACAGAACTTTCAACTAAGATCAACTGATCCGCATTTACAAGATCGTAAGTACTTAATTCATCAGCTGTAGAAACCTTAGTATTCTTGATATTTCTAGAAGACAAGTAAACGTTATCATTGTAAGAAGCTAAAATTACTAGAGACTTCTTATCGTTTACTGAAAGGCTTGAAAGCATGCTAGTGAAATCCTTAGTTTTTGGAGCCTCGAAGTTGAAGTCTTCCAAAACTTTGATTTGCTTCTCTGCAGCCATTGAAGACAAAGCCGATTTCTTAGCAAGTTTCTTAACTTTCTTATTTAGCTTAAAGCTGTAGTCTCTTGGAGAAGGACCGAAAACTGTTCCCCCACCTCTGAAAACAGGAGACTTGATACTACCAGCTCTTGCCGTACCAGTACCCTTCTGCTTTTTTATCTTTTTAGTCGAGCCAGAAACCTCATTTCTGGTTTTAACCTTGTGAGTACCTTGTCTTTGATTAGCCAAGTACTGTTTTACCTCAAGATAAACCGCATGCTCGTTTGGCTCGATACCGAAAACTTTCTCGTCAAGGCTTACCTCTCTACCGGTTTCTTCTCCTTTAATATTGAAAACTGAAAGTTTCATTTTTATTTCTCTAGAATTACGTAAGAATTTTTAGCACCTGGTACTGGCCCACTTACCAATACTAGATTCTTCTCAGGATACATTTTCACAACCTTAAGGTTGATAACTTTAACTCTGTCACCACCCATTCTTCCAGCCATTTTAAGACCTTTGAACACTCTAGATGGGAAAGAACAAGCACCGATAGAACCAGGAGCTCTTAACCTGTTATGTTGACCGTGAGTAGACTGACCTACCCCACCAAATCCATGTCTTTTAACAACACCCTGAAAACCTTTACCTTTAGATTGACCGATTACATCCACGAAATCTTTTTCAGTGAATACATCTTCTAAAGTGATTGTATTTCCAAGTTTTACTTTGTCCTCAAACTCAGCTCTAAAATCTCTGAATTCAACAACTTTCTTCTTAGGTGTAGTCTTAGCCTTCGCAAAATGTCCTTTCAAGGCTTTAGGCGTATTTTTATCTTTACGCTCACCGTAAGCCAACTGGACTGCACGATATCCATCAGACTCTTTGTCCTTAACTTGTGTAACTACACAAGGACCGGCTTCAATGAGAGTACAGGCCATACTTTTGCCGTTCTCATTATATACGCTGGTCATCCCTATTTTTCTACCAATTATTCCAGGCATTTTGCTTAATATTTATTCTTTCACCGTTTCCGGATAAACTTTTCGTAAAAAGGACTGCAAAGATAGCAATTCCTTGATTCGAACAAAAGATTTGATTCAATTTTTGACATAAAAAAAGAACCAATAAGCCATTTATTGGTTCTTTTTAATCAATATGTGTTTTTACTATACTTTAATCTCTACATCAACTCCACTAGGAAGCTCAAGTTTCATCAAAGCATCAACCGTTTTTGCACTATTAGAATAGATATCTACTAGTCTTTTGTAGGTACAAAGCTGGAATTGTTCTCTTGACTTCTTGTTTACGTGTGGAGATCTCAACACAGTAAATTTTTCTTTAACAGTAGGTAGCGGAATTGGACCACTAACCACAGCGCCGGTAGTTTTTACCGCTCTCACGATCTTCTCAGAAGACTTGTCAACCAAGTTATGATCGTATGACTTTAATTTGATTCTAATTTTTTGGTTCATGATCTATGATTATTTAACCGCTTCACCTTTAGTCTTAGCAATTACTGTTTCAGAAATGTTCTGAGGAACCTGATCATAGTGAGAGAACGTCAATGAAGCAGTTGCTCTACCAGAAGACATAGTTCTTAAGTCAGTAACATACCCGAATAGCTCAGATAGTGGCACATTAGCCTTAATGACTGATGACGTACCTTTCGTATCCATTCCTTTCATGATACCTCTTCTTCTGTTAAGGTCACCAGTGATAGATCCTGTGTACTCATCTGGAGTAACTACGTCTACTGACATTACAGGCTCTAGAAGAACTGGCTTCGCTTTAGAAGCAGCGGTCTTGAATCCCATCTTAGCAGCCAATTCGAAAGAAAGTGCATCGGAATCCACATCGTGGAATGATCCGTGGAACAATCTTACTTTCATTGTATCTACTGGGAATCCTGCTAGAGGGCCATTTTTCATAGCCTCTTTGAAACCTTTCTCAATTGCCGGGATGAATTCTTTAGGAATTACACCACCAACAATCTGGTTTACGAATTGTAAACCTTCTCCTTCAAAGTCTTCATCAACTGGGCTAAGTTCGAACACAATGTCCGCAAACTTACCACGACCACCTGATTGCTTTTTGTAAACCTCTTTGCACTCGTAAGCGCCGTTGATAGCTTCCTTGTAAGCAACCTGAGGAGCACCCTGGTTGATTTCAACTTTAAATTCTCTCTTTAATCGATCGATGATGATATCTAAGTGAAGCTCACCCATACCACGTAGGATAGTTTGTCCTGTATCGTGATCAGTCTCTACTTGTAGAGTTGGATCCTCTTCAACAAGTTTAGAGATA
>CAXEKM010000713.1:0-5869 GCA_963996645.1 uncultured Marinoscillum sp. | reverse complement strand
TGCTCAGGAGCATCTTCAACAAGTCAGCTTCCATTTGAGTAAGCGAAGTGGACTTTTCACCACAGTTGATCTGCAGATTGAATGGATCAAATTCCAATGACCCGAATTGCACATTTGAGGGTTTCCTGGAGTCTAATGGAGTGGCAACCAGACTCCTCCTGATGAACACATTGACCCGATGAGTCAACTCAGCAATAGAAAAGGGCTTGGCAATGTAATCATCACCCCCTACCTCAAATCCTTTCAAACGATCCTCCTCCATAGAGCGAGCCGTCAGGAAAAGGATGGGAACAAATTCATTGCGTTTTCTGATTTCAGATGCCAGACTGAATCCATCCATTTTAGGCATCATCACATCGATCAGGCACAGATTTATATCATAAAGCTGAAACTTCTGAAGGCCTTCCTCCCCATTCATAGCCGTAATCACCTCAAACCCCTCATGACTCAAGTGATCAGCCACTACGAAAGATAAATTTTCGTCATCTTCAACCAATAGAATCTTCACACTTGCCATACGCCGGTACTTTTATGATGAATGTTGTTTGATTGTCTGTACTAGTTAACGAAACTGATCCCTTCATGGACTTGGCACCTTGTTTGACGAAATATAAACCCAATCCAAAACCTTTCACATCATGAAGGTCACCTTGGTTGATACGGTAAAACTTATCAAAGATCTTTTTCTGCTCGGATCGAGGAATAGTAGGTCCCTGATTTGTCACTGCGATGGTCAGATGTTTACCATCATAATTTGCCTTGTAATCCACACCATTCGTTCCATACTTAAATGCATTGTCGAGTAGATTATAGATCATCGTTTCAAATACTACCGAATCACCTTTCACGGCCAAATTATCAGTTAGTTCAATAGTACCTCTCAATTTATCGGGATGCCGATCTGCAAACTTTTCCTGAAGAGTCTGAATAATTCGTGGAGCATCAATCAACTCAGTTTTCAATGCCTGATGATCCAAAACAGATGTTTTTAACAATTGATGAACATGTTGCTCCAAACGTGTTAATTCCGACTTAATGATTTCCGTATATCGAACCTGGCGTGGCTCTTTCACTTCTTGACCCAACACGTCCGCAGAGACCTGAAGTGTGGCCAATGGAGTTTTGAACTCATGCGTCATGTTGTTGATAAAGTCACGCTGTATCTCGCTCAATCGCTTTTGTCTGAGAATGACAAACAGAGCGTAAGAGAACACCACCAAAATGATGAGGATGAGTACTGTAGTTACTTTCCATATGCCCAGCATATTGACAATCCCGGCAGTTTTCCCAGGAAAAAAGACTCCAAAGTAATATTCGTCATTGACCAACTTTGGCAGCTTACCTGTTGGGTTCACCTTTCCTTTTTTACTATCCAGAGCTACGAAATCACCATACACCATCCGATCACTTTGGCAATCATACACACCAAACTCATAGTCCATGTCGATTTTTCTTCGCTGCAACTCTGCCTTGAGCAAATAGTCCAGAGAATTGAGATCGATCTTATAATTCGTACGAGCGATAAAGTAATTACTAGTCAGCTGATCAATCGGATCATTGCTCGGTATGTCATTTCCATTTACCTCACAAAGTGTCTCCACCACATTGCGCAGAGCCATCTGGACGGAGCGATCAAACATCTCCTCCTGACGATCCATGACCTGGGTAATCCAGAAGATCTGCACCACCACAATCGCAATCATGGAGAGCGCTCCCGCAATGACCAATATCCTAATAGGAAGGTTTTTCATACATCTAAATTAAGGAGATAATTCTGTGCAGAGCGAATCTTTAACAACTCATTAACAATCATTTGGAACCCGTTAACAGTGTTTTATTAACGAATAAAGAACATTTGAGTACAACTAAATTTTATGATTATGAAAAAAGTCTCGTTCATCATTATGCTGGGAATCGCGGTAGCCGCGGTAGCAGCAGTAAGTCCCATTTCATGGAAAACCACTTCTCTTGATCTTGGCGAAGTAAAAGCAGGTGTTAGTAAAGATCTTGAATTTGAATTCACCAATGACGGCACAGAAGTCATCACTATTCTGGATGCCAAAGGTTCTTGTGGCTGTACCAACGTGCAGTATCCAAAAGAATCTATCGCTCCTGGTGAAACGGCTTCCATTACTGCCACTTTCATTTCTAAGCATGCTGGAACTTTCAAAAAGAACATCAAAATCAAAACCTCCGCTTCTGAAGAATACACCTATCTCTATTTTAACGGCGAAGTAGTTCTTTAACTCAAAATAGGACCATGTCGTCTGGCTGGGAATAGCCGGGCGACTTCCTTAAATTGTATTTTTTATTGTGCAGACTTCTTCTATTTTTGTCCTCCAATCTACTCTAATGGGATATTAGCTCAGTTGGTTTAGAGCGCTGCCTTGACAGGGCAGAGGTCACTGGTTCGAATCCAGTATATCCCACTTCATTAACATATCTGGATAATAAAAACACAAGGCAGAGGTCACAGGCCTATGCGGCTCAGGAGGTGCGCCACTCTGATCGAATCCAGAATAGCCTACTTCCAATACTCATCTTATGATTTAAAAAATCATTGCCCTATGTTTCCAAGGAGGTAATCCACTCCGATCGAATTCAGTATATTCGAAAACCCTTTAAGACTATACCCATGAATAGAATATCTACATTAACAGTGAGTCTTCTTTTTGTAGCTTTAATTTTCACATCTTGTTCAAGCTCCGAGAAGGTGAAGACCAATGATCGTTTTCAAGCAGTGAAACTCCCTGATAATTCCATTGCTCTACTGAACCAAAATAGTTCTATTGAATACAATAAGGATTTCAAAAGTCGAATAGTTAAGCAAACTGGAGAGGTATTTTACTTGGTAGAAAAAGGCAATTCACCATTCATCATCGACACTAAAAAGGGAAAGGTCACCGTACTGGGAACGGAGTTCAATGTAAAAGCCGATGAAGAAGAACTAGAGGTAGAAGTAGAATCTGGCACTGTTAAATTAACAGCTGATAAAGTAGAAAAAGATATCCGACGAGGTGAAAGAGCTGTAGTTAGAGAGGCTGAGAAAGGCATTCAGGTTGCCAAAGCTGAATTTGACTACAAGGGCTGGACTAAGAATCTAAATAGCGATTTGGAGAAACTCGGCCGAGAGATCAACAAAGGGGCTAAGCAACTTGAAAAAGAAACCAAGAAGATCGGCAAAGACATCAACAAAGAGCTAAAGAAACTGGGGAACTGATCTGAAAGAAGTTATTGTCTCTTGCCATTCATAGGTGATTCCGTTATTTTGGAGAAAATAATGATTGCTATGAAATTATTCACTCCTGCTTTTCTGATTGCGTTAATTTTCTTTAGCTCATGTCGCCAAGAACCCAAACCCACCTTAGTTTATCTAATTGACTCTACCTCACAAGTGCAGGAACAAGTGTTGATAAAAGACACAACATTAATTCTTACCGGCGAGCTTCCTATTTATTTCGATAGCACTGATCATTTACTTTTCCCTATCGGGCCAATTAAATTCTCTTAGAGAAGCAGTAAAATTTATTTTGAATCTGGAAGTTCAGGAAACAGTTCTTTTTCTATTGGATATTTAAGCGGAGACACATTTTCTGGGGATCTGGATAATGTAATGATTCAACACTTAGACTCCTCAACCTTTAGGCCTCTTTTTGAAAAAGAAATCAAAATCAGAAGTCTTCAATTTCTAAAATCAATTCGAAAAATTACCAAACAAAACTGGATTGTGCTTTCTATCACTGATAGAGATACCAATAACGATGGCAAACTCGATGATGACGATATTGAAAGCCTCTATGCATCATTTATAGATGGCAAGAACATGGTAAAACTCACTCCAGAACTTCATGAACTATTGGATTGGAAAGTTTTAGCGGTGAACAAGAGGTTGTACTTCAGAACTATTGAGGATTCGGATCGAAATGGAAAGTTTGATAAGCAAGACTTTATTCATCATTTCTATTATCAGCTCGACAAATTGGATCAAGAAGTAAAAGAATATTTTCCCATATATTAAAATCATCCGTGTAATGCTATTCACTCGCCATAATCAGCTAATTAAACTCACTCCTGCACTTATCGCTAGCTTGTTTGACATGACCGTCACAGCACTTGGACAATCTCCAGAGTACTGGTCAGGCAACTTACAACAAGCAAATGAAGCGAACCCAGTTGGTGGATTTTTTTATGTCCAATCATGTCTCCGAGCTGTTTGTGGCTTCTGCTGTTGAGATTCTATTGATTATCGTCTTAGGACTTTATTTACCACAGAAAATCACCAAATATCTCCTTCTGTTTGTTCTTGTAGCTCACACTTGTGCTGCAGGTAGTTGGCTTCATGGCTTCTGGCCAGTGATGGGACTATCGCTTTTTAATTCGATAATCTATATTTTAGCTCAGGACCTGGCAAAGAAAAGAGCATCAAGTATGTCAGTTAAATCCTGAATAATCCATTCATCAAAATCATGCTTCAAATGCTCCTTTGAAAATGGATATCGGATTTGGTCTGACTAATTTTACCTCAGCAACCAAAATCAAATAGTAAGCTATGTTAAGAGACTTTCTTTCTCCGTATATCAAATCGGATAAGATCAACTGGGCGTCATTAGTCCTTCGCGTGGGTTTAGGCGTATTGATGATCCCTCATGGCTATGGTAAATTCACCCGCTTTGACAATCTGAGTGACAAATTCATGGATTTCATTGGACTGGGTAGTACTGTTTCCCTCAGCCTGGCCATTTTCGCAGAACTAATCTGTTCCGCATTGTTAATCCTGGGCTTGGGCACAAGAGCCATATTAATTCCTTTGATCATCACCATGATCACAGCAGCTTTCATAGCGCATGCTGGCGACCCATTGGGTGACAAAGAACACTCCCTCATGTACTTGATTGGATATGTATCCATCTTCATCATGGGAGCAGGTAAGTACTCCCTTGATGCAATGGTCCTTAAGCAAAGAGCTTTTTAAGAATCGAAGTGATAAAGCAAAATCATGGTAGCTGTGAAGGCGGGTTTTTTCTCGCCTACCACTTCCATTCTTGCACCAATTTCTGCTTTACAGATTCCACGAAGGTTCGTTACGTTTTCCAAATGAGCAGATAACTTCAATTGGCTTCCAACTGGCACTGGCTGACCAAACTTTAGATTATTCATGCCATAGTTCACCATCATTTTAAGATTTTTGGCAATCATGATTTGCTCCCACATGTGCGGAACCAAAGAAAGTGTCAGATAACCGTGAGCAATTGGTTGCCCAAACGGACCTGCTTTAGCTTTCTCAAGATCAACGTGAATCCACTGATGATCATTAGTAGCATCAGCAAACTTATTGATCTGTTCTTGTGTGATTTCTAGTGGTTCAGAAGTACCCAAATCTTTTCCTATATACTGGGAAAACTCTTCGAAACTACTTATCTCAATTGGCATGACAATTAATTTTTTCTGATTCAGGGGGTGAAGATAATGTGTTTCTACAGAATAAGAAACTCAAAAATCAGGAACGATATTTCTCCCCGCTGTAGCGAATGAAAAAAGTCATGTGGATGAACGACCAATTTCGTTGGGAATTTCAAAGGAGGAAGTTACTTTTAATTTATAACAAGAAAGCCTGAGAAATGAATATTAAAAATATACTGGTTCCCATAGATTTTTCCACGTGTTCTAAAAACGCGCTGAAAGTAGCTATAAAGGTGGCTAAGCCGCTTAATGCCAAAATACACATGGTCAATGCAGTTCATGTACACCATCCACACCCAGATTTTGTTGGTGGGAGTTTGATTGATTCCATCATGATGGATTATGAAACACAGGTAAAGCAAAGCTTTGCTGAGTTAGAGTCAGAAGTGATAGAACTGAAGGATGTGCC
>CAXEKM010000712.1:0-2385 GCA_963996645.1 uncultured Marinoscillum sp. | reverse complement strand
TTCCATAAGTCTACTGAAATGTAGTTGCTAAGCTTTATAAAGCCGTTTTTGTCTATTTGCTCAAGTAGTTGTTCTTTATTTAATTGATTGATTTTGAGGTAGTTGTTTTCTTGATAATGGTATTCCCATGGGGTGTCATTAATGCAAAAGTATATATCACTCATTTCTAGTAAATGAACACATATTTTTTCCTTATTGTTTTGCAATAAAGCTCCGCTTAGATGCAAGGTGCAGCTAAAGTGATGACCCCACCAGAGCATCGTTCTAAAAGAGAACACCTCATTTTGCTTGAATAGTCTAGGATAGTCAAGAATAAAATAGGGGAGCCCCTGGTATTGCTCCCCTTTAGATATTTTTCCAGCTTTTACAAACGTTCCTTGTGGGAAACTGAATGTACTGTTTTCCAGATCAGAGTGAAGAGCTCTTTCAATTTCTGAAAGATGTGTAATGATCTTAGCAGACAATTCATTCTTCACTTTTAGAAAGTGATTGTCTTTAAGTATTTGAAGCTCTTCGTCTGTTGGTTTCATTACCAGCGAATTAAAGCTGAAGCCCATGTAAATCCGCTGCCGAATGCGGCCATACACACCAGATCTCCTTCTTTGATTTTACCTTCCTGATGAGCTTCACTCAAGGCAATTGGAATAGAAGCAGCTGTGGTATTGCCATAACGCATGATGTTGTTGTACACTTGATCATCACCAAGTTTCAGTTGCTTTTGGATGAATTGACTGATTCTCAAATTCGCTTGATGAGGGATAAGCATATTAATGTCTTCTGGTTTATACCCATTTGTCATTAATGCTTCATAAATCACCTCGCTAAATCTGGTTACTGCATGTTTGAAGACGAAATTTCCATTCATATATGGATAATAGCTAGTGTCTTCTGGATCATTTTCGGTCATGATTTGATCAACCCATCGATTGGTAGCAGGTCCGATAAGGGCCAGCTCTTCAGCATGCTTTCCTTCTGAATGAAGATGAGTAGAAAGTATACCTTTTTTATCATCTTCTGATCGAGATAAGACAACAGCACCAGCACCATCTCCGAAGATAACCGTTACCCCTCTGCCGCGAGTAGATTTCTCCAAACCACCAGAGTGGTACTCACTCCCTATTACCAGGATGTTTTTATACATTCCCGTTTTGATAAATTGGTCAGCTACCGATAGACCATATATAAAGCCACTACATTGATTTCTAACATCAAGGGCGCCAATTTCTTTAATTCCTAATTGATCTTGAACCTGAACTCCTGGACCAGGGAAATAGTAGTCTGGACTTAAAGTGGCAAAAACGATGAAGTCAATATCGTCAGGTGTTAGGCCTGCATTTTCAATAGCAATTTTGGCAGCCTTAGTTCCCATGGTTGACGGCATATCTCCAGTGGTCGGATCTATCCATCTTCGCTCTTTGATTCCGGTTCTTTCTTGAATCCATTCATCCGAGGTGTCCATGAAGGCTTCTAAGTCTTTATTGGTCACTACGTTATCAGGCACGTAATGACCAATTCCTTTTATGCGTGAGGTATACATGTTGTTTAATATTTAGATCACGCTAATATAACTTACCTTCGTAAAAAGGTTACTCCAAGACCCGGATTTCTATCCTTCTGTTCAGCTCACGACCATTTTCCTCATCATCATTACTTGCGAGAGGAAGAGTCTCACCATAGCCTACGGCTTTTACTCTAGAGCTGTCTATTCCTTTATTCAGTATCCAATCACGAACTGCTTCTGCTCTTTTTTGAGAAAGCTCCATGTTGTACTCATGCGTACCAACATTGTCCGTGTGTCCACCAATTTCAACGGCTAGATCAGGTGAATTCTGAAGGGCATCATATATCTGCTGTAGAACAGGGTAAGAATCTGATGTGATGTGGTAGGACTGGAAGTCGAAGTAAATGTTATTAACAACCGCTTTACGGCCACCTCTAAACTTGTTTCCTAACATATCAAGATCTACACTGCTGTCTTCTTTAGTTCCTTCATACAATTTGGTGTAATCCGTTTTAGCTTTTAACTGTGTAGGTACTCTGACCTCAAAGTTTTGCGTCAAGTGAGGTTGATCCAAAGCAATATCACTTTTGAAAGTGCCTTTGTATAGCGATTCACCTTGTATAGCTACTTCTGTATCAAAACTCTCCCCATTGAATACCTTAATACTGTATTCACCTTTGGCATTGGTCTTTTGGTGGAACACTTCATCTTCATATACAATTGGCATGAATCGTACATCCACATCTTTAGCAGGTTGCCCGGTGTTTAAATCGGTTACGACACCTTTTACGGTAATTTTGTCTTCCTTATGGAAATAATAGAGATCGTATCCCCCAACTGAGTGCAGTCTATCTGAACTGAAATATCCATTTAGATCATTTGGA
>CAXEKM010000711.1:0-6225 GCA_963996645.1 uncultured Marinoscillum sp. | reverse complement strand
TGCATGGCCTAATGCACAAATCGCTGTAATGAGTGGTAAGTCTGCGGCAAAAACACTTTTACAAATCAAAGTGTCTGCTATGAAAGCTCAAGGCAAAGAAATCTCAGAGGAAGATCAGCAAAAAATGCTTGATGAGATTAAAGCGAGCTATGACGCAAAGCTGAGCCCTTATTATGCTGCTTCACAATTGTGGGTGGATGGCGTAATAGACCCGTTAGAAACCAGGAAAGTCATTTCTATGGGAATAGAGGCAGCCAATAATGCACCGATTGAAAAATCCATGAATGTTGGTGTGATTCAAACGTAGAAATGGTTTACTTTGGCTGTTTAGGATAGGTAATATCTTATCATTTCAAGTACTCTAGACACAATACATTGATCAAGGATAGCGAATTAAAGGCGTTAGTTACACTTCTTGAAGACGAAGACGAGGAAATTGTAACTCATGTTGAGCAGAAGCTCATGGAAATTGGGACTGGTGTGATTCCGCTGCTAGAAGCAGAGTGGGAGACCAATTTTAATCCAATGATTCAGCGTAGAATTGAGGATTTGATTCATACACTGCAGTTTGAGTTATTCCAGGAGCGTTTGGTTGATTGGAAAGAAAATCGAGCCGATGACCTTTTGGAAGGTCTTTGGCTGGTAGCTACCTATCAATACCCTGATCTGGATATCGATGAGCTGAAGCAAGATGTTCACCAGCTTTATACCGAAGTTTGGAGAGAGTTTTCTGAAGATCTAATGCCTTTTGATCAAGTACGCATTATGAATAGTGTACTGTTCAACAAGTTCAAGTTTAGAGCCAATACTAAAAATTTCCATTCTCCAGCTAATAGCATGATTAATGCGGTTTTGGAGTCTAAGAAAGGTAATCCAATATCTCTATGTTCGGTGTATCTCTTGATTGCCAAGAAAATGGAGATTCCTGTATATGGGGTTAATCTTCCGAATCTATTCATTCTGAAATATGAAAGTGAGGGAACGGAATTCTACATCAATGCTTTCAACAAAGGTTTGATTTTCTCAAGGGACGATATTGATAATTACCTGGATCACTTGAATATTCCACCACAGGATTTATTCTATGAGCCATGTAGTCATTTGGATATTGTGCTAAGGTCTTTGAGAAACTTGATTGTCTCTTTCGAGAAGTTGGGAGATTACCATAAATCCGATGAAATCAAGATTGTGCTCAAGCGTCTTGACGATCAATATACCGGCTTTGAATGATTAGATACTATAAGCGAGGTAGTAGTCTTTTACTGCCTCGTAATGAATTCTGTATCGTTGCTCATCCCCATCTTTTTTAATCAGACCATTCATGATTTCATCTGATTCGAATTCAATGAAGGTCTCATCTTTCATGCTGAGCTTCTTACGGCCATAGATTTTATACAAAGCTTCTTTACCACACCAGATGGCACACAGCTTTTCAAGGTTATTTAAGTAAGCAGACTCGGTAACGTTCACAAATTTATCCTGTATACGAATCAGTTTACTCCTCATTCGCTCCAGATCTATGCCGCATGGACTTTCCTTATGAATCATTGCAGCAGCCATTGGGAAAGAGTGTGAAATAGAGATTTCTACATCAGTACCTATTAGATGCGGTTTGCCTGTTTCGCGTGCGGCCACACCTTGATAGTCTATACCAAATTGTGCACAGAGACTTTTGATCAGAATGCGGCCTACAATCCATTCAGCCAGTCTTGTGGGGTTCATATTGGTAGGAATTTCTTCATCTACCATACTCAAGAGAACTTGATTGGTTTCTTGAATGTTCCACACAGCATATGCCGCACAAGGACTTATTTGTTTAGATAATAATAAAGGCATGACCTAATCTGATAACCTTAAGTTAATTTTACATCGAATTTATTGATTATGAGCGCAATTCAAGTAAAAAAACAGCATACTTTAACCGGACATAAAGATTGTTTGTACACGCTCTGTCGATACAATAACTCTGTATTTTTCTCCGCAGGGGGAGATGGGATGGTTGTGCGGTGGGATTTGAATGATCCGGAAACCGGTCAGATGATTGTAAAAGTGCCTTCTTCAGTATATGCTATGGCGTTTTCGGAGAAACACAATTTGCTTGTCGTAGGTCAGAATTTTAGTGGAATTCATCTGATTGATGTTGAGAAGAAAGAGGAGGTTGGTTCGGTTAAAATAACTGACGCTTCCATATTTGATATTCAGGTGAACGATGAATTCATTTATGTGGGAACTGGCTCAGGAGAATTGTTTCAGATTGATTGGAATCTGAACATAACCAGGTCTATCAAGTTAAGTGAAGTAAGTGTGAGGACCTTAGCCATTTCACCCAAAGGTGATGAAATAGCAGTCGGTTCAAGCGATTACCAAATTAGAATATTGGATTCAATTACTCTGGATACGAAAAAGGAGTTTAAGGCACATGAAATTTCTGTGTTTTCGCTTCGTTATCATCCACAGATGCCGGTATTGATAAGTACCAGCAGGGATGCTCGTTTCAAAGTTTGGGATATAGATAACGATTATCAGTTGGTAGAAGAGGTGGTTGGTCATATGTATGCGATCAACCATTTGGACTTCAGTCCAGACGAAAAATACTTTGCAACATGCAGTATGGATAAGTCCGTAAAAGTGTGGGATGCTCAGGAATTTAGATTGCTAAAAGTGATCGATAAAGCACGCCATGCAGGTCACGCCACATCGGTGAATAAGCTCTTGTGGATGGATTATCACAATTGGTTAGTATCTTGTAGCGACGATCGCACCATCTCAGTTTGGGAAATTGAGCATTCAGTTTAATTTTATTCTAGAAAGCAGGAACAATGAAAATTACTCCGTTAGAAATAAGACAGAAAAATTTTGAGAAGAAACTTCGTGGATACGATAAGGATGAGGTGAGTGCATTTCTCCTGTCACTTTCCAATGAATGGGAGCGTGTTCTCGATGAGAACAAGGAGTATAAAATTAAGCTAGATCAAGCCGAGAAGGAGGTTCAGAAGCTTCGGGAAGTGGAGAGTTCGTTGTTCAAAACGTTGAAAACAGCTGAGGATACTGGAGCTAATTTGATTGATCAAGCCAATAAGGCTGCTGAACTTCATTTGAAAGAAACTCAAATGAACGCTGAGGCAATGATGTCTGAGGCTAAATCTAAGGCGAAAAACATCATTGAAAAGTCGGAGATGGAGGCGCGTCAGATCATTGAAGAGATGCAAGATGCGATCAAAGAACTGGAGCAGAATTACAAATCGCTTGAGAACCATAGAGATAACATTGTTTCGGAATTGAAAACCTTCTCCGATGATTTGCTGGACAGAGTCAATAGAACGGTCAAGCAAAAGGGTGATTTTAAAATGGAGGATCATACCAAGCGTGTAAAAGCATTGGTAAGAGAATCTGAAGAAAGAATTAATAAGGAGAATCTACAGGTGCGTCCAGTGAAGATGAATCCTATTAAGCAGCCAGAGGTGAAAAAGCCTGCTGCATCACAGCCTGTAGAAGAACCAAAACCTGTTCGTACAGCTCCTGTTCGAACACCAAAACCAAAAGATAGAGTCGCAAGCAAGCCTGCAAGCGGAGGAAGTTCGTTTTTTGATGAGTTAGAAGAGTAAATGGGTAAAGTAGCTTTAGAGGGAATGGAGTTTTATGCTCGTCATGGATACTATGAGGAGGAGCGTAAAATCGGAAATAAATACAGTGTGGATGTGGAGTTGGATGTAGACTTTACCGATGCTGCGAATGATGATAAACTTGATGGTACTGTTAACTACGAGCGGGTCTATGAAGTTGTAGCTGAAGTCATGAACATCGACGCTCAGTTATTGGAGCATCTGGCTGGAAAAATGATACGCCAGCTCAAAACGGAATTTCCACAAGTCAATCAGGTGAAAGTGAAGGTGAGTAAATACAACCCACCGATCAAAGGACTTTGTCACAGAGCTGTTGTGACCCTGAAGGGTTAATTGGTTTTGGAGGGATCTGTGAATACAAAGCCACGTGCATCAGATCCTTCATAGAAATCCACTTCTTTGCCAATAAGAAACATCATTTCACGTTTTTGGATATAGACAGGAATGCCGTCTACATTGTAGCTCTGGTCATTTTCCTTTTCTTTATCAAAACCCAGGATGAATGAAACACCACAGCCGCCGCCTTTCACACCAACACGTAAGCCATACCCCTCGGGGATTTTCTTATTGTTGATGATGTCTTTGATTTCTTTTCGAGCTTTCTCAGTAATATGTACGGGCACATTCATAACGCCAAAGAAAATACTTAATTTTGATTCTTAACCTAACCGCTAACACCAAGATTATGGAGATGGTTTACGACCTGTTAAAAATTACGATACCTGCAGTGCTTGTTTTGTACAGTACATACTTGATGGTGCGTTCCTATTTTACCAAGCAGATGGATGAATTACATCTGACTTTGAGACATAAAAATCAGGAAACAGTACTTCCAGTAAGAATGCAGGCCTATGAAAGAGTGTGTTTGCTGTTAGAGCGGATCACTCCCAATAATCTGATTCCACGAGTAAATGAAAAGGAGATGACTGCTGGTCAATTGCAAGCAGTGATGGTTTCAGAAATTCGCAGTGAAATGAATCATAATCTCTCTCAGCAAGTTTATATGTCAGATGACGCATGGATCTATGTGAAAAGCGCTGTGGAGCAGCTGATTTCTATGATCAATGAGTCAGCAAATGAACTTCCTGGTGATGCAACTAGTTTAGACTTAGCAAGAAAGGTGTTTGAGAAAAACATGGCTAATCAAACAGATACCATCTCAGGAGCACTGACATTTATTAAAAGTGAGATAAGAGAATTATTTTAGTGTATGAGCAAATTCAAAATTGATAAGATATTTAAAAAAGCCAAGGAAACCCTTACTGAGAATGAGAAGGTAAAGGGGCTGATTTCTGAGGTGAAAGACAAAGTGGACGAAATCAATTCAGACTCTGAAGAGCGTACTACTTTTATCTATCAATTGCAGGTGATCATTAGAATGGTCAGAGCTCATATCAACGGCTCATATAGAGCTTTTTCAGCAACAACCATACTTACTCTGGTATTTGCATTGGTGTATTTTATCACACCTATTGATTTGATACCAGACTTTATACCAGCTTTAGGCTTGACGGATGATATTTCGTTGGTGTATTTCGTTTTCAAGAGTCTTGCGGATGATATCGCAAAATTCAGAGTTTGGGAAGAAGCCAATGCGTAACTAAAATCTTAAAAGCTATTTATGCCAAATAATTCAGCACTTGTAATAGGTGGAACCGGGCTAGTAGGACGTGCTCTGGTGGATATTTTATTGGAGAATACGTACTATTCTACCATCAAGTTGGTGAGTCGTCGTTCCATGAATCTTCATAATGATCGAATTGAAGAAATCATCATTGAGGATTTTGATAAACTAGAGGAATATGCTGAGCAGTTAAACGCTAATGACTACTTCTGTTGCTTGGGTACAACCATTAAGCAAGCCGGATCCAAGGAGAAATTCAAAAAAGTAGACTTAGAGTACCCACTTGTGATGGCTAAAATTGCCAAGCAATCTTCTCTTTTTAGACAATTTTTGATTGTGACGTCTGCGGGAGCCAACGCTGATTCTCCATTGTTTTATAATCAAGTAAAAGGTGAGGTAGAGGATAAGCTTCGTGAAATGAAGTTGTCTGCCTTGATGATTTTCAGACCTTCCTTATTATTAGGAGATCGAGAGGAGTTTAGATTAGGTGAAACTTTAGCCAAAGGCTTTTCAGCGTTCTTAAGCTTCTTCATGATAGGGTTGAAGAGGAGACTTTGGGCAATCAAAGCAACAGATGTTGCTAAAAGCATGTTTATAATCGCAAGAGATCAGCGCAGGGGCTTGAAAATTATGAGCTCAAGCGATATGACTGATCGTCTTAAATCATTAGGATTTTGATAGCAGTAATACAGAAAGTATCCGAAGCATCAGTAACCATAGAAGGCACGATAAAAAGTGAAATTGGAGCAGGGCTAATGATTCTTTTGGGAATTGAAGATGCGGATGATCAAGAAGACATTGACTGGCTTGCAAAGAAAATTGTCAACATGAGAATCTTTGAAGATACTGATGGAGTGATGAATGAAAGTCTTCTTGATCAGAACGGAGAACTCCTGGTTGTTAGTCAGTTCACTTTACATGCTTCTACTAAAAAAGGTAATCGTCCTTCATATATCAAAGCTGCCAAACCTGATGTGT
>CAXEKM010000710.1:0-4323 GCA_963996645.1 uncultured Marinoscillum sp. | reverse complement strand
TATCTCCGGAAGTTATGTTTACATCTCCCCCTAAATTGGTGAAGCTTCCCGTTTGGAGCGAACCGGATTCCCCGACATTGACAGTGCCATTTGCAGTGTTTGTGAAATCTCCATCCACGATCATGGTTCCATCTACTGAGGAGGTGCCTGAAAAAACTATTCCGCCGTTATAGTAATCTCCCTGTACATGTACGTATCCTCCATCAGCCACATAAACACTCCCGCCAAGGTTCACAAGCATAGTGCCTGTAACTATGAGTCTGCCATAGACATTGATGATGTCGGCAACTTCAAAATCGTCATTGATAGTTAAGGTGGCGCCGGATTCGATATTCAATGTCTGGATACCAGGATCAAAACCTTGAGTTACTGGAAGTATTCCAGATTCTGAATAACTACATGATCCGGTTGCTTCAGTTATAGTGGCGTCACTGTCAAGATCAGATGGACATTGCGCAAAAGCACGAGTAACAAAAAGACACAGCACAAGCGCTGTAAAAACTACTTTAATAGAAGGCATACTGGCGATGATTGAATGTTTAAAATCATCTACAGTTGGGAGGGACTATAAAACTAGGTAAATACCGCTATTCAGAAAATAAGTAAATTACCTATTTCGTTGATTATCATGTGCTTAATTGCTTGAATAAGCAGGTTTTGCCTCTTAAAAAAGTCTACCCATTTGCTCCGGAGGAATCTTGCCAAGGTGCTGGTAGGCTCTTTCTGTTGCCTGTCTGCCCCTGGTGGTGCGTTTGATGTAGCCTTCCATGATAAGGAATGGTTCATAAACTTCCTCTATGGTCTCTGCTTCTTCGCCACACGCTGTTGCGATTGTTGACAAACCAACGGGACCGCCTTTGAACTTTTCAATGATCGTTGCCAGGATCCTGTTATCCATTTCATCCAGGCCATGATCATCTACATCCAGGGCATTCAAAGCCATTTTAGCAATATCTAAAGTGATCGCTCCATCACCTTTAATTTGAGCAAAGTCTCTTGTACGTCTTAGTAAATTGTTAGAGATACGTGGGGTTCCACGACTCCTTCTGGCAATTTCATATGCAGCTTCCTGATCAATTGGAGTACCTAAAATATCAGATGAACGTCCAACAATTGAGGTTAGGAGTTTGGCATCGTAATATTCTAGTCTGGAGTTGATCCCAAACCTTGCTCGCAGTGGAGAGGTTAATAATCCTGATCGTGTAGTAGCTCCAATTAGTGTGAAAGGTTCTAAACCAATCTGAACAGATCTGGCGTTTGGTCCACTATCCAGCATGATGTCTATTCTGTAGTCCTCCATGGCAGAGTACAGATATTCTTCCACTACAGGGTTTAGTCGATGTATCTCATCGATGAATAACACGTCATGAGGTTCCAGATTGGTTAGCAAACCAGCAAGTTCGCTAGCCTTGTCAAGCACTGGGCCTGAAGTAACCTTAATACCAGTGCCAAGCTCATTGGCAATGATGTGTGAAAGCGTGGTTTTACCAAGTCCGGGAGGTCCATGGAGTAATACATGATCAAGTGGTTCTTCTCGAAGCTTAGCAGCTTCCACGAAAATCTTCAAGTTTTCAACTACTTTATCCTGACCAGCAAAGTCTCCAAAAGAGAGCGGTCTGAGAGCTTTTTCAAACTCTTTTTCTGAAGAATTCATGTCTTCGGAATCGCCTCTTAGGTAGTCTTCTCTCATAGATTGGTTTTGAACAGCGACAAAGATAATAGTAATGAAGCTTAGTAGTAAGCTATGAATTAATATTGCATAAATTATCTGGAGATGAGCAGAAAAATGATTTTTCGAGGGATTGTCCTCATTGTAGTTATTGGTGCCGCATATCGTTTGTTTACAAGTCAGCCAGAATACACGTTGACACATGTAACTGGTTTGACGATGGGAACCATCCAGTACAATGTGAAATATCTTGGTGAGGATGTGCCTAATTACAAAACGGAGTTTGATTCCATCCTCATAGCATTCAATCAGTCACTTTCTACTTATATCCCTTCTTCTGAAATATCAACCTTGAATCAAACAGGAACATTAGCTAATCCATCTAATATGTTCATGGATGTTCTTAACAGGAGTAAAGTTATTTATGAAACGACTGATGGAGCTTTCGATCCGACAGTTGGACCACTGGTTTCGGCCTGGGGTTTTGGAGCAGATAAGAAACCGACAGTACCAGATAGTGCTTCTGTTGATTCATTAATGATGAATGTTGGTTTTTCTAAAATAAGAATGAGCCCAACTATGCAAATGGATTCTGCTATGTATTTGGACTTTAGTGCCATTGCTAAAGGTTATGCCGTTGATCTACTTGCCGAGTACCTGGAAAGCAAAGGATTTTCCAATTACATGGTAGAAATAGGAGGAGAAGTTCGTGCCTTAGGTTCTAATGAGCAAGGTGAGGTTTGGAAGATTGGGATTGAAGATCCGATGGTAGCTATAGATGAGCGAAAACTTCTAGCCATTGTGCAGTTAAAAGATATGAGTATGGCTACTTCAGGAAATTATCGAAGCTATTACAAAATTGGAGACCGTACCATTGCTCATACTATCGATCCTAGAACAGGATATAATACTAACCACAGATTACTTAGCGCTTCTGTTTTTGCAGAAGACTGTATGACAGCTGATGCTTATGCTACAGCATTTATGGTTTTAGGAGTCGATGGAGCAAAGCAGGTAATGCAAAGTTCAAATCTCGAGGGCTTCTTAATATATCAGACAGAGAATGGTGAGCTGCAAAGTTTTGTTTCCGAGGGAATTAGACCATTGATGGAAATGAATAAATTGGAAGGAAATTGAATTATTTGCCACTAAATTGCATTTACTCTCAGAAGCACTAGTATTAGTGTTGTGACCTAAACCTATTTTTTCGAGAATATTTCATGTTTTTAATCATATTGGTACTTTTTGGGTCTGCCATAGTTGGTGGGTTGGCAGAGCGTTTTATTGCCTTTAAATCAGGAGGAATCAAGCATTCGCTGATATTTGCTGGTTCATTTCTCTTTTCCATTACCATCATTCATATTCTTCCAGAGATATTCAGCTTAGGGTCCAATCCGATGCGATTAGGTTTGTTCATATTGCTGGGCTTCTTTTTCCAACAGCTTTTGGAGTATTTCACTTCTGGTGTAGAGCATGGTCACGCTCATGTTCATAATCATCTTTCAGGGATGAGTCGTTTTGGCTTGGTTATAGCGTTAATGATCCATTCCTTTTTGGAAGGAGCATTATTAACCCATGATTCACCTTTTCATGAGCAGCACGAGTCTTATTCTTTGCTTATAGGAATTGTGCTGCATAAAGTGCCAGCTGCATTCGCTCTAACGACTACTTTAAAAGGAGGAGGCAAATTCACGACGCAGGTTTGGGTGATTCTTTTGCTTTTTGCAATATCCTCTCCAATTGGATTATTGCTAAGTCAGCATTTAATCGTACTATCATCAGATCATCTGTTGACCTTGTTTGCGTTTGTGTCAGGGGGATTTCTTCATATCTCTACAACCATTTTTGTAGAATCCAGTCCAAATCACCACTTCGCTGTTAGGAAATTCATAGTCAGTCTTTTAGGGGCTGCTATTGCCATTGCTACGGAGCTTTTCATATAAGAATATTCTGCCAATCACGTTAGTCATAATAGGATGTTGGGGCTGACTTTTAGCTTGCAAACTAATCTTTTGCATTTATTTTGCTAATTTGATATATTTATGCTAATTAAGTATATCTCCAAGAGATGCAAGACCCAAAATGCCCCAAATGTGAATCTGAAAACTACTCCAAAGCAGGTGTAATTAAGAACAGGCAGCGATTTAAGTGTAAAAACTGCGGCTATTTTTTTACCGTTTCTAAACTTGGTAAGGAGATAGATAGCTATTACGTGATCAAAGCGCTACAGCTTCATATCGAAGGAGTGAGTTATCGTGAGATCGAAAGAATCCTTGGAGTAAGCCACGTTTCGGTGATGAATTGGGTCAAAAAATATGGCATTAAAGCTCCTCGAAATTACGAATATCGTCCTACCTATAAAGTGGTTACACACAGTGAATTGCTAGATTTCTTGTCCGATCCTAAACGCATGAAAGAGTCAGGAATGATGCTTACCGAATTGGGAGACAAGTACATGATGATTAAGTGGGAGCGATTCAGGGATTAGTATACCTTTAGCAAAAAGATACATCATTTTACCAATTGCATTGTAAAATTTTCAATTTAGGGTACTTCGAAGTGCCAAAAATTGACAAAAACACAATGCAAACCCCAAATCCCTAAAATGATGAAAAAAGTCGTGCTTTGGGCTGCCTTTGTGCTTTTAGTAATTA
>CAXEKM010000709.1:0-3704 GCA_963996645.1 uncultured Marinoscillum sp. | reverse complement strand
GCTATAAGTGAAGGAAGTACTATGTCTTTCAATACGGAGATCAACGGCAATATGAATTCAAAAAATGATGAGAGCTTTAAAATCAATTATTGGATCAATATGCCTTCCACTAACAAAATAGATATTGAGAACAAATTTGGAGATACCTATATCGATGATTGGAAAGGAGATGCCGAAATAGAGTTAGGGTATGGGAATCTGAAAACGATGGGATTTGAAGGCTTTTTGGACTTAGAACTGTCTTTTGGGAAAGGATCAGTTGGAGCGTTGAATAATGCTGAGATTGAAGTGAAATACAGTGATCTTGATGTAGAAAAAGCGGTTAAATTGGAAATGGAACAACAATTTTCAAATGTCAAACTCGGATCAGTTGTTAATATAGAGGTAGAGAGTAAATATGGTGAGTTGGAAATAGGAGAGGCTGATGAAGTAGAAGCTGATGCGCAGTTCTCTGGATTTTCAATTGAAAAACTCAACAAGAAGATGTATCTCGAAGCGAGTTATATCTCGGATTTTGAGATAGAAGATCTCAGTAAGGACTTTACCAAAATTGAAATCTACGGCAAATTCAGTAATTACACCCTTCGTTTGCAAGATGGAACAAATGCTGAGTTGGAAGGAGAGTTTTCATTCTCTAATATGAGCGTCAGCAATGATCAGGTGGATATCTACTACAAAGTGAAGGATGCCAACAAAAGCGAATATAAGGCGCATATTGGTAAAGGAGATTCTAATAAAAGAATCATTGTAAAATCAAGTTACGGTGATTTGAAAGTAAAATAAAAAAGGCCTCATTTGAGGCCTTTTTCTAATACATTCCAGTAAGTTCAAATTCTTCACTCTTTGAATCTAGAATCTTACCTTTATCACATTTCAAAACTCTGGCAGGAAACTGCTTGATGAAATGATGATTGTGGGTCGCCATAATAACGGCTGTGCCACTCTTGTTGATTTCTAAGAATAGTTTCATAATGCCTTCAGAAACTTCTGGATCGAGATTGCCAGTAGGCTCATCTGCAAATAGGATTTGTGGTTCATTGAGCAAAGCTCGTGCTATTACCACGCGTTGCTGCTCACCACCACTTAGTTGATGTGGCATTTTATTGCTCACAGCTCCCAAACCTACACGCATTAATACCTCAGCCAATCGACTCTTCATTTTTGCTTTGTCCTTCCAGCCAGTAGCTTTCATGACAAAGTGAAGGTTCTCAGCAACATTGCGATCGTAAAACAGTTCAAAATCCTGAAATACGATTCCGATTTTTCTGCGCAAGAAAGGAATATCTCCTGATTTAAGACCTCTTATGTTATAACCAGCTACTTTAATGTCTCCCAGTCTCAATGGTAAGTCTCCATAGAGTGTTTTGAGGAGCGATGATTTTCCACTTCCAGTTCTACCAACGAGATACACAAATTCACCTTTTTCTATATCGACATCCAACTCACTTAGTACAGTGGTGTTGTCTTGAAAAATAGTGGCATTGGTAATCTTAACTACTGGTTCTTCTGAAAATGACATCTTAAAGCTCTAGTTTTTGAAGTTTACCGAAAGGTAATGAATCGATCAGTTTTTTAAGCTCTGTCTCTTTACCTTCCAGTCCAAACTTTTCAAGTTTTTGTAAGGGTCTGTCTGCTCTAAAATAAGCGATCAGCACAAACTTCTCGTCTCGAAGCTGAATATAATCAGGAATTTTAGCCTTTCCTTTTACCTTGATGATATACATATCAGATATTGCCGTTTGTATCATCAACTGTTATGCAGGCTTATTGGTTACCTTTTTTATAATCTGCAAGGAATTTCTCCAATCCACTATCAGTTAATGGATGTTTCAAAAGTCCCGTAATTACAGATAGAGGACATGTAACTACATCCGCACCAATTTCCGCACACTGAATCAAGTGCATGTTGTGACGAACAGAAGCCGCTAAAATTTCAGTTTCGAATTCATAGTTATCAAATATCTGAACGATTTGCTCGATCAAAGTAAGACCATCAGATCCGATATCATCTAGTCTACCAATGAAAGGAGAGATGTAAGTTGCTCCTGCTTTGGCTGCTAATATCGCTTGGCCTGCACTGAAGATAAGTGTACAGTTCGTTCTGATACCTTCGTCCGTTAAGGCTTTGATGGTTTTTACACCGTCTTTGATCATTGGTACCTTTACAACAATCTTGTCATCAAGAGCTGCTAACTTTCTACCTTCAGCAAGCATTGCTTCAAATTCAGTAGAGATTACTTCTGCACTTACATTGTCATCAACAATGTCACAGATTGCTTTATAATGTTTTAAGATATTTTCTTCACCAGTGATGCCTTCTTTAGCCATCAATGAAGGGTTTGTAGTAACACCGTCTAATACACCTAGGTCGTAAGCCTCTCTAATTTCGTCTAGATTAGCTGTATCTATAAAGAATTTCATATTAATAAGATTTTGAGAAGTAAAAGTGGAGTAAAAAAGGGATAATAAAAAAGGCAAACGAAATGTCGCACCGCTACAACCGCTTACCCTTGCTACCTTCCGGTCCTGGGGGATTCAGCAGGAGCTGGTCGCATCCGTTTGCCGAGGTGCAAAGGTAGTAAAGATTGCGACTTTCCTAATATTATAATTCAGAAATTAGTCGGAAATCGTCACTTTCAGTGTCATAGTTGTACTCATCTTCTTCAAGATCAACCAGTTCCTCAGAATTATTAAAAAATGATCGATCGAGAACATCGTCTAATTCAGAGAATTCATCACTTTGAAAATCACGCTCTATTTTTTCCATGATCATAAAATTTTATAGATGCTAAGATATTGGCAATCAATAAACTGAAGTTATCTACTGAGTTAAATTGATATTATGGAGTGGTTAAATAATTAGTCTTATAGATTGAAGGTGAAATATGAGCAAATGTTTTGATCTATGAATTTCTATTTGCTCAATCATTTTTATTTTTGTGGAAAGGCAAGGTTAATTCTTGACTTTCGTTGGTAGATAGCCTTGCTATTGTTTCATTTTAATTAGATAATATCATGGGAAAAGGAGACAAGAAGACTAAAAAGGGTAAAATTGCCAGTGGATCGTACGGAGTGAAAAGACCTAAGAAGGCGGCCACAAAGAAAGCGACAGCTAAAAAGTAATGACCCATTGAGGGTGTTTGAATGAGAATAATCGTAGGGATCGTATTGTTGGTGGTTTCAAGTGCCCTCAATGCTCAAGTTAAAGGTTATATAGGTATCAGTGGAGGCGGACATTTACAATCTGCTTACATTGATCACACATTATATAGAACAGTCCTTAATTCCGGATTGGATCCTGGATACCACGGAGGGGTGCTTTTCAAGCTTTTCACAAACCAATCTCACACATCTTTTCTGAATGCAGGTTTACAGAGTGGTTTGCAGTTTGAGACCAAGGGCTGGCGGCAATCTTTTAACACTGATGAGCCTACGTATCATGTCAATATGAATTACATGACTTTTCCGGTTGAGGCTATCATCTATGGAGGAAAACGGAAAACTAAAATATTCGCAACATTAGGAGTATTCATAGAGCAATTATTGAGTGTAGAAAAGGACCCAACACCTAACCTGGACAACCTTGGTGGTCAGGAGTTCTACACTTATGAGGAAGATAGAGATAGAAAGTTTGGTTACGGGATTAAAGCCTCAGTAGGGGTACATCGTGATTTTCCATTCGGAGCGTTACATTTGGACGGATT
>CAXEKM010000708.1:0-3907 GCA_963996645.1 uncultured Marinoscillum sp. | reverse complement strand
TTAAGACAGTTTCCAACAGTCTTGAATTGTTGGTGACATTTGAAGGTAAATCCAAAATCTTCAAAGTTCCTGTCTCCACTCTTTTAGAGGATGTATCACCGACAGATATTAATTGGGTAGTGTATGAAAAAGGACTGTACCGTTTTGATGAGTTACCTGATAGCGGCAAAAGAGAATATGACAAGGTGTATCCAGTGTGGAATTTCGAAATCAGAGATGCATTAATGCAAGGTACGGAAGCCCCGGACAAAACCAATAAGTACAAAAAGTTTAGAGAGGGAATCGACAAGTTCTACAATCAATACCTGAATACAGAGGAGTTCAAAGCAATCATTCCAATTACCTCCAATGGATTCATACCAGTTAATAAAATCAATATCGGGTCAGTCAACAATTCCAGTAACCGCCTTTTATTTGGTAAAGAAAATTCTGGTATTGTGCCAATGGATGGAATGAAAGAGCATGGCCCCTTTGATTTCAGCTCTACTTCTAAAATCCACTTCTTTTTCATCTTTCATAAAGACGATCAACACATTGCCCAGAAGATGGACGGTTATTTCAAAGGATCAGAATTTGGATTCAAAGGATTGACCAAGTTTATTCATACGCCATACCATACTGAAAAAGGGTTCAGTATAAGATTTGAAGACAGGGACAATCCATGGCCAGAAATCTATGAAGCGGTTACCAACAAACATTTTGAATCAGATATTCAGTACATCGCCATTTATATCAGTCCATTCTCCAAGAACTCACCAGACAAATCAAGAAGGAAGATATACTACAAGCTGAAAGAATTGCTTTTAAAGGAAGGTGTATCCTCACAGGTAATTGATGGAGAAAAGGTAATGACTAATGAAAAGTACTATTACAGCTTACCGAATATTGCAATTGCCATTTTAGCCAAATTGAACGGCATCCCTTGGAAACTGGATACCAAGCTCAAGAACGAATTGATTGTAGGGATTGGAGCATTCAGAAACTCAGAGGTAGATATACAATATATTGGCAGTGCTTTTAGCTTCGCTAATAATGGGAAATTCAACCGTTTTGAGTGCTTCCAAAAAGACCAAACAAAGGAGTTAGCAGGTTCAATTATCAGAGCAGTAAAAGAGTATGCAAACGTAAATACAGGCATCAAGCGACTTGTGATACACTTCTACAAGAGTATGAGGCAAGATGAACTACAACCGATAGAAGACGGCCTCAAAGACCTTGGATTAGACATTCCAGTATTTATAGTTTCCATTAACAAAACAGAGTCCTCAGACATTGTTGCATTTGATAACAGTTGGAAAGACCTTATGCCAATGAGTGGCACTTTCATAAAGGTTGGATACAACAAGTTCCTGCTATTTAACAACACAAGATACAATCCAAAATTTTACAGCTTCCATGACGGCTTTCCGTTCCCGATTAAGCTGAAAATCTTTTGTACAGAAAAAGAATTGGTTGAAGAATACAAGACGGTAAAGGAATTGATTGACCAGGTATATCAGTTCAGCCGTATGTACTGGAAATCAGTAAGACAACAGAACTTACCAGTTACCATCAAATACCCTGAAATGGTCGCAGAAATGCTCCCTCACTTTGACGGTAACGAGATACCCGAATTTGGAAAAGACAACCTTTGGTTCTTGTAATGGACAGAATAGAAGAAATATTTAAAATTAAGGACGTAAAGCCGACTGCTGTAAGGATAGTAGTACTGCGCTACCTATTAGAACAAAAGAAAGCACAGTCTTTAAAGGACATTGAAGTTGGTCTCGATCAATCAGACAGAAGTTCAATTTTTCGCACACTAAAAACTTTTGAAGATCATAAGGTGATCCATAGTATCGAAGATGGCTCAGGGATGACCAAGTATGCTGTATGTGTAGAAGGCTGCAATTGCGATCCAGAAGACCTTCATTATCATTTCTATTGCACTTCATGTGAAATGACTTTTTGCCTTTTAGACCACCCTATTCCTTTAGTCAATCTACCAAATAATTTTAAAATGGCACAAGCTAACATGGTCATTAAAGGATTATGCGATAAGTGTAACCAATAACCTTTGCAATCGGGTTGCACTATCGCTTCATTATCTTTGTGACCAATGAAGTATTTATCTTTGATATTCGCCACGTTTACGCTGATGCTCTCCACAGTCCCTATTGAGGGAGCTTGTCGTAGTAACTCGTATGATGGTGTTTACAACTACTCAAATACAGAATCTAGTCAGCAGGAGAGCGGAAATCAGGATAACGAAAATTGCCCCCCACTCTGCGGTTGTCAATGTAGTCATGTACATGCAATCTCTTTTGGAAACAATAGGGTAATTATCAATCTGGTATTTGCGGATAATAATAAGTTGCCCAGAAACTACAACAATGGTATTTCTTTTAATTTAATCAATGCCATTTGGCATCCCCCAAAGTTCTCCGAATAGGTTATTGCTTACTTATTCAAAGGTATTAACACATGTGATTTTCAAGTCACATGTGTGATATTCAATAACCACCACTACGCCTACAGTCCAATAGAACAGTACGGCTTGTATTTCCAAATCAACATGTTTAAAAGTCATAAACATCAGGACTTCTTTATCAAGAGATCCTGATAAAAGTAAAGCTATGATTAATCAAATAATTTCATTTTCAATAAAAAACAAGCTTATTATTGGCATGCTCACCATTGCCCTCATTATTGGTGGCTTATGGAGTGCGTCCCAAGTACCGCTAGATGCTGTGCCGGATATTACAAATAACCAGGTACAGGTCATTACACAAGCTCCGAACCTGGGCACAGAGGATATTGAGCAGTTTGTTACCTATCCAGTGGAGGTGGCAGTAGCCAACCTACCCGGTGTAACTGAAATCCGCTCGGTTTCCCGATTTGGTTTATCGGTAGTAACTATCGTTTTTGAAGACGATATTGGAACTTATCTGCCAAGGCAATTAGTGGCTGAAAAGCTTGCAGAAATCAAAGAAAGTATCCCAAAAGAATTTGGTGAGCCTTCAATGGGGCCAATATCCACCGGGTTGGGAGAAATCTATCAATACACACTAAAAGTAGATTCTACTCACAAAGGCCAATTCACTCCCACTGATTTACGCACGATGCAAGATTGGATTGTGCGTAGGCAAATGGCAATGGTTCCCGGAGTGGTAGAAATAAACGCCATTGGAGGAAGTTTGAAACAGTATGAAGTGGCCATCAACCCAGATGAACTGAAGGCAATTGGCATTACTATTCTTGATATTTTCAATGCACTGGAAGCCAACAATCAGAATACAGGTGGCGCTTATATCGAGAAAAACCATCAAGCCAATTTTATTAGAGGCGAAGGTTTAGCCAGAAATCTGAAAGACATTGAGAACATAGTGGTTAAAAATGTGAATAACCTGCCTATCCGAATCAAGGATGTAGCAAAAGTTCAATATGGTAATGCGGTTCGTTATGGTGCACTAACGCAGGATGGTGAAGAAGTTGTAGGTGGGTTAGTGTTATTGCTCAAAGGAGCCAACTCCAATGATGTAATAATTCGTGTGAAAGAACGCATGATGGAAATTCAGAAATCCTTACCTGAAGGTATTGTAATTGAACCACTACTTGACAGAAGTAAACTCATAGCAAAAACAACAGACACAGTCAGCACTAACCTGATGGAAGGGGCATTGATTGTCATTTTTGTTTTGGTGTTTCTGCTTGGGAATTGGCGTGGTGGATTAATCGTAGCATCAACTATTCCCCTATCCTTATTGTTTGCTTTTGTATTAATGAACGTTTTTGGCGTTTGGGCAAATTTGATGAGCCTGGGAGCCATTGATTTCGGAATCATTATAGACGGTGCTGTAATAATTGTGGAAAGCACCGTATTTCTCCTTCACGAACGTGTATTGAAAAAACAGAACATCTCTGCACA
>CAXEKM010000707.1:0-3250 GCA_963996645.1 uncultured Marinoscillum sp. | reverse complement strand
TGTAGACATTCCGGTTATACCAGCGCCGATCACGATCAAATCATATGAAGTAAAGGATTCTCGCTCCCAAAAGCTTAACATAGGGAATTGTTGTTTGGGGCAAAAGTAGAAAAACCTGATGCTTTATTTTAAAGTGCCTCCTGGTAGATCTGCTCCATGATGCTTACACTTCGCTCTGGAGTTATTTTATTGGCTTCTTTCTGACAGGAAGAAATTACATCATTTCGGTAATGTTCATCATTCATTAATCGCTCAATCAAGCGGACATACGAATAGTGATCCCATCGCTCAATCTGCGGAATGCTTGGTATAAACTCTCCCAGTCCAATGCCTCTGGCGGCGGCCACTGGTATGCCTTTTAGAATAGCTTCCATTGCCACCAATCCAAATGGTTCTGAGGCTGATGGAACGACTAAAAGATCAATGTTAGAGAACTTTTTAAGTACTTCTGCTCTCTCCAAAAATCCATCAAAGACAATTCTATCGGAGAAGTTGGAGGAGGCTACACGATTTTCCAATTCTCCCCTTAAATAACCATCTCCTATAATTGAAAAGGTGAAATCATATCCTTTAGAACACAAATCACGAGCCAGGTCAATGAAAATGGATGGACTCTTTTGGTGAGTCAATCGACCTACAAAAGCAATGTGCTTTGGCTTTCGAGTACTCGGCTTTACAGCCTTGATGTTTAATATATTTGGAACCACCTTGATTTTACTGCTGTCAATGCCATAAGAACCTGAGATGGTGTATTTCAGCTTTTGACTAACGGCTATGATTTGATCCGCTTGTTCAAAACCTGTTCGCTCTTCATCGATTACATGCTGCTGAGCATACACACCATTTCTATCATGCTCTGTACTGTGTGTATGAAGGATAATCGGAATATTCAATGTCTTTTTGATCAAAACAGCCGCTCTGAAAGTAATCCAGTCATGGGCATGGATGATTTCAGGTTGCTCTTCTTTTGCAACCTGCACTGCGAGCATCGCATATTTTAACAGTTCCGCGCCCAGGCTTGATTCATAGGTGCCAGTAAGTTCGATGCGCTCTAATAATTCAGATTCTTCTGTGTTTTCAAGCGTTACTTTTTCAAAGGACCTGGTTTTGTTGGTGGTGAAAATCTCTGGATCAAGATATGGCATCAACATACTACCTATAGAAGTCTCAGAGAGTGTTTCGGTATAGACCTTTTTCTGTTTCCAAAAGTCGACATCTGGAGTTAAAGCAGAAGCATCTATCAGTCGTATAGCATTACTCACCTGGGTGCTGTCTTTTTTCGGAAGTAAAAAGGAGACTTCATGGCCATTGTTTGCCATTGCTTCAGCAAGGCTCTGACTTGCTACTCCTAGTCCACCTGAAATCTTTGGTGGAAACTCCCACCCCAGCATGAGTACTTTCATAGATCTGTTGTTTGAGTCAATAAGATAATCCAACTTATTGATTAGAGAAATGGATTAAGTCAGAAATGACAAAACTTCATTCAATCGTACTTTATCCGCAGAATATCTGATTTGATCTTTTGCTCTTGAAAGAAGTCCAGCCAGAACAATTGCTGGGCAGATAGGTGATCATTTGGCGACTTAATTTCATAAAACTGATAATCTTTTTCGTGCCAGATGAATAGGTCAGGGAAACCAGTGCTATTGTCCTTTACGTTCTTTGCCATTTCTAATAGAACAGCCTTTATCCCTTTCATAGGCAAGTGATGAATACAAGCTGATAGGGTCGGAATCAGTGATTCATGCCAACCAACCATTGGGTTGTTGATTCCCTGTTTGAGTTCGTAAGTCTCCTCAATAAAAGTGATGAGCTGCTTTTTACTTCTGAATTGCTTCATTTTACTTTCCAGATGCAACCTGCGGTTAATGTAGAAAGCTTCTGTATGCAAATCACTAGGCATTCGTTGCAATGGGTTGTGGAATGTGGCATGATCGGTGCCGAAAAGTTCTTCCCAAAACACTAAACCAAACAAGCCTCGCCACAGGTAATTTTCTGCATGCACACCATTGTACCCTAGATCCTCATAGTAGGAGAGGGCATGATTTTCTACCCGATGGCCTTTTGGATCCGCTATTGTAATCTCTGGACTTTCATTGATGCGGGCAGTAGTGCTTCGGTAATTGCGTTTACTTTTCTTTTCCAGAAAGTCTTTCGCAAAGATTTTCTCTGAGGCGTTAAAAGGACTTTCGAAGGCTACTTCGGCGATTTCTTTAGCATATTCAGACTCACCCAGCTTTTCATGGATTCGAATTCTTCGTTCTCTTGCCGGATGTTTTCTTGCCAGGCTGTAGTAAGTCAAGGCGTCTTCGAAAAAACCAGCCTTTTCGAAATATTCGCCCAGTCGCAACATGAACTTATCACCGATTTTGCTTGACTTGGGATGATTTAGATAGATGCTCCAGTTTACTGCACCACACAATTCTGCAATTTCTTCTGGCAATAAAGCGGGAATAGCATGTTTGATGGTTCGATCCCATTTGTAGAGTTCGAAAACACTTTTTGCTTCTTCCAGCGAATCAAACCAAGGAGTGAATTCCACACCATCCATGTTTTCAAGCTTTACATTGCCGATATCTCGAATGACAAACTCCGTCATCATGCCATGAGCATGTCCAAAAAATAACAATTTCAGATACTCGATTTGCTCTTGTATGAGCAGGTGCATGATAGTGTATTTGGAGTGTAGTGCGTAATAGTCTTCGGATGCATTTTCTTCAGCTAGTTCCTGGATGATGTCTTCTTTGTATTTCTTCTGAAAATCACGGCCTGGATAAAGCTGATGAAGCTCGGCCTTTGTAAATAGGTTGAAAAGCAGGAAGTCGTTTGGAGGATCAAGAGAGATTAATTCTGCTTCCACCAATTCTTCTGCAGCAGCTGGAATGTTCTCTATTTCAGCGTAACTAAATTTTTCCAGACGAAAATATTCACCTTTCCGGTTCATCATACGCACTATGAGGCATTGCGCATCTTCACTTAGGCTATCAAAAAGGGCGATAAAACTTTCATCATCATGCGATAATAGATGGCTAGATCCAGAAGTAATAAACTCCAGCAAATACTTAAAGTAATCCAGATAGTACTTCGGGGGCAATATGATTTTTTCCTTGTCGGCCATCGTTCTGCAATTTTACGAATCCTGAAAGGATCAGATTGAAAGTTTACCAATAAATTACTGGCGCATGGCCGAACTTGTTTCCATCATCATTCCTACATACAATCGCCCTGAAGCGCTTGAGCGAGCAGTGCA
>CAXEKM010000706.1:0-3637 GCA_963996645.1 uncultured Marinoscillum sp. | reverse complement strand
TATTTAGTTAAATCTACTGGTTGGTTAGGATCTCAATTGTTCTTCGGAGGAATCAAAATTCTCGGAAAAGATAAATTTCCTACAGATGGTGCTGTGTTGCTAGCTCCAAATCACCAGGGAGCTTTTATGGACGCAATTGTAGCTGGGACTTTTGCTAAAAAACCAGTCTCATTCTTAACCAGAGCGGACGTATTCAATAAGTGGTCGAACCCAATTCTCAATTCCCTGAACATGATGCCGATCTATCGCATCAGAGATGGGATTCAAAGTCTTTCACAAAATGATGCCGTATTCGATACTTGCTTCAAAATGCTATCTGAGGAAAAGGTCATCCTTATCTTCCCAGAAGGCAATCATGGTAAAGAACATTATTTAAGACCTATCTCCAAAGGAACTGCCAGACTTGCATTAGATGCTCGCGATCAAATAGATCCTGACACCAAAATCTATATCGTTCCTGTCGGAATTAATTACTTCTCTCATAGTCAGCCATTGGCTCGAGTATTCTTGAAATATGGAGATCCAATTGAGCTAAGTCAATACATGGAGCTTTACAGAGAGCACAAGCAAAAAGGATATAATACCTTAAAATCTGACTTGACTCAAGCCATGAAAGATGTGCTCATTCTGCCTGAAAACGATGAGAACTATGAGAAAAAGAAAGAGTGGATATTCCAACCTAAACACGAGTCATTAAGCTTTGAGAAACTCAAAGAGATGGGACGTGGCGATCATTATGAAGAAGTAAAACCTAGAAAGAAAAACTTCTTTGTGAAAATGTTGATTGCGTTTTTCTCCATCTTCAATTTCCCTGCATTACTAGGCTTGAAAAAGCTATTGGGCATAGTGAAAGATCCTGTATTCAAAGTCTCTTTGAAATACTTAGGTGGAGGTATTTTCCATATTCTGTGGTGGATCATTGTATACACCATCGGAGCAACCACTATCGGTTGGGAAGCTGGTTTATTGTTCGTGACCACATGTATCATGACCATGTATGCACGCCAATCACTCATCAAATTCTAAGCTCTAATTCCCGGCTCTGAAGTTTTTGCGATCATAGATTAATCGACCGTCCTTATCCCACTCCTTGCTGATGAAAGGAGGGGTGTCGTCAAATGGCTCTAACGGATAGTGTACTTCTCGTTTCACTCTGCGATTGTCATAGTATTCTCGCCAAATACCCACCCGATTATCATGTTTGTAATGACCTACAACTGCTAGACTACCATTTTCATGGTATGCGAAGTACTCTCCTTCACGCTCACCGAAGTGTACAGGAATCATTTCCTTTAATTTTTCACGATCAAAATCGTAATAAGCCAGTCTGGATTCCTTTGGCCATCCTTTATAGTAAATCTCCTTGTCCATCAAGATGTCAGAAGTATTGTAGCGGACCCAGCGGCCATGTTTCATCCCTTTATAGTAATGACCTTCTTCCAAAATTTGGTCTCCGCGCTTTTTGAGGTAATGACCGTGCATGACTCCTGCGTAACCTTTTTTGGCCTTTAATGAATTTTGAATTTTCTTTTTCTTGAAGTCATACCAGTAAAAGTCTCGAGCATAAGGATCCGGACCAACATAGTCTTTGTCCTTTAAATAATGAAACAACTCAACCACTGTTCTTTCTCCAAAACCGGTTTTAGCAAAGCCTCTCTTGGTTTTGATTCCAAAATAGATCTTTGGATTGACCTTCTTCTCTTTCTTCTTACCTTCTTTATCATCGTCTTTGTCCGTACGCTCTAAATCCACTTCAGAGTCTATGGACAGTGGCGTTTCATACTTGGTCTGAAATAACTCATCCACAGATGAAATCTCCTGCGCATTTACCTGCAAGGAAACCACTCCCAAAACGGTGATTAAGAATACTTTTAGATCAAATACTTTCATTGTAACTCCTTAACGCAACGAAGCTAAGAAAATTTCATTACTCAGCAGCTGCCGAACTTATTGTTTGCCCAAAGAACAATGCGTTCATGAACAGTTTATTAGTTCCGAACCAGAATGCTCTAAAATTAGGATTATCTGAGAAGTTAATTACTCTACCCCTACCGAGTTGAGAAACAGTAACAGCCGTAGTAGACTTGACTTGATCCAATTTTTCTTCCGAAATATATCCACTCAAAAGCGGTGAAGCAGTATAAACAATCGGATTGGCATAAGAATTTTTAGACTTATCCATCATCAGTGAATGATCTCTAAACAACGGTATTTTAGAATTTACCAATCCGTATGTTAGTGGATGTCCCAGATCGAGTGATGCTTCAAAAATAGCCCCACCAATGACTTGAGCTCCACGTGTATTCTCCAGATCAACATAACGCTTAAAACTAGTACCTTCAGATTCTGGCTTTACATAGGTTGCATTAGAAATACCATTATCAGCCAGCCATTTACCTCCGGACTTCCATGCTACGATGACTCCTCCTTTTGATACCCACTTTTTAAGATTGTCAATTCCATTCGTATTGATCCCCCGGTAAGATCCACTTGGAAAAATGATTCGGTTGTATCTGGAGATATCTCTATTGACCTGCTCTAGCGGCAATAACGTGATGCGCATTTCATATCTTGTGTCCAGCAGATGCCAGGTCTCTCCTGCCTCATAGCTACTTACTCCATCTCCCACCAAAATAGCTACCTCTGGTTTTTCAATCACTTCCAGGTTTCTACTCCCCAGGTCTGAACCTGAATTGGATAAGCCTGTACTCATCGCATAAACATCGATTCCATCCATTTCAGCAATCTTTTTAACGGTGGACTCTATTGCCTCCACCTTTTCTCGCTGTATTCCTACTGGAATTACAATCGAACCTCTGGCGTAAGTTTTATCTGAAGTGACATGTTCTGTATGGATGATCTCAGTAACGATACCCTCATTAACCAATCTCATAATTGCTCGCTGAGTGAAGTACCCATAGGGCTCAAAAATATAGGCATAATCGGAGGAGCCTTTCACTTCTCCCTTTGGTGCAATAGCTTGATCCATCGCTTCACCAAGATTACTGGAAGAAAAATCCTTAGCGCCTAATTCGGCATAATCCAAATTATAAGCTAACGGCAATGTCCAGGTAGAAATGTCATAGAATAGACTGTCCTGAAAATCCGTTCTGGTCTCAAACATCGATTTGATCAATCGGTATTGAGGCTGGTTAAGAGGAACAACATAACTACCGTCAGCATACGATCGACCTCCTTTTTTAATGCTTCCTTTAACTGGATAAATAGAGATATCATGCTGATTGATTAGCTCCATTAGCTTAAATGCTCTCATCGGATCTTCTTTCGATCCAAATACGATGGCTTTTACGGGATCGTTCTGAGCCATTGTCTTCGATTCCTGGTAGAAGTCATATTGCATTTTCAACAATCGCTCTCTCAATTCATGCACTGCCTTCAAAGTAGACAAAGACGTCACAAAATGATTGCGAATAGCCTGGGGAAATGAAATCTTACCAAACTGGTTTTCCTGCAAATGTCCTCTTGAACTTCCCTGTTCGAATAGAATACCTACTCCACCATTCAGATCAGGATAAGTAGAACCCTTACCGACATAATAGTCATCAAATCCCTCCTCAGAGAAATACAGTGATCCAATACTATCCAACATGTTGGCATGATATGCTGCAATGTCTTC
>CAXEKM010000705.1:0-4836 GCA_963996645.1 uncultured Marinoscillum sp. | reverse complement strand
GAAATGCCGACGATTTTAGATGGTAAGAAAGTAGCTAGCGACATTAAAAATAAGATTTCAGCAAGAGTAGAGGAGCGTAAGTCTAAAGGATTTCGTGCGCCAAACCTTGCAATAATCATCGTTGGTGATGATGGAGCTAGTCATACATATGTAAATGGTAAAATAGCTGCTTGTAAGTCGGTAGGTTTTGATTTTACATTAATGCACTTTGCTAGTACAATTTCTGAAGAGAAGTTGTTGAAGCATGTGGAGAATTTGAATAGCGATGAAGATATTGATGGTTTCATCGTACAACTTCCTTTACCAGAGCATATTTCTGTAGAAAAAATTACAGAAAGCATTAAGCCTGAAAAAGATGTGGATGGCTTTACCAATCAGAACTTCGGATCTATTGTATCTAAAAATCAATTGATACTTCCTGCTACGCCTTTTGGTGTGATGGAGCTATTGAGAAGATATGATGTGGAAACAGAAGGTAAACACTGTGTGATTGTAGGAGCAAGTCGCTTAGTAGGAGCACCTCTTGGTATGATGATGACTGAAAGTGCACATGCTACGGTGACTCTTTGCCATAAATACACAAAGGATTTAGCTTCTCATACTAAGTCTGCAGACATTCTGGTTGTTGCAGTAGGTAAGCCAGGTTTGATTTCAGAAGACATGGTGAAAGATGGATCTGTAATTGTTGATGTGGGAACTACTCGCGTAGAAGACAAGACTAAAAAGTCAGGATTTAAACTTTCAGGTGACGTGGATTACGATACTATCGCCCCTAAAGCTTCATTTATAACTCCTGTTCCAGGAGGAGTGGGTCCAATGACCATCGCATCACTATTATTGAATACATTGAAAGCTTATGAAGACCAGAATCCAGAGGGATAATGGACTAATTATAGATGAATTGCCAGTAATGGAGTCTTTCCTCACTGTTCAAGGTGAGGGAGGTCATACTGGAAGTGCTGCCTATTTTATTCGTTTAGGAGGATGCGATGTTGGATGTGTTTGGTGTGACGTGAAAGAATCATGGGATCCGGAGGCTCATCCTATCCAAACGGTGGAAGATATTGTGAGTGAGGCTTCCCATCAGGGAGTTAAAATCGTAGTGGTTACTGGTGGAGAGCCACTAATGCATAACCTCGATCACTTTACTCATAGTTTGCATTCTGCCGGACTTAAGACCCATATAGAAACTTCAGGAGCTCATTCTTTATCTGGAGAGTGGGACTGGTTGTGCTTTTCACCGAAGAAGTTTATGGCTCCTAAAGATGAATTCTATTCAGTTGCTGATGAGTTAAAAGTAGTTGTTTACAACAAGTCTGATTTTAAATGGGCTGAAGAACATGCTGCTAAATGTGCAAATAAAGTCAATTTATTTCTCCAACCTGAATGGTCCAAGAAAGACCAAATGCTTCCCCTGATCGTTGAGTATGTAAAGAAAAATCCTAAATGGCGTATATCTTTACAGACTCACAAATACATGGACATTCCTTGATTTTCAGAAAGACATTAGCTTTTACCCTTTTTATTTTCTTTGTTTCTTCAGCAGTTAGTGCGCAGGAATTCAGCAAGAAGGCTGTCAAACTAACAGAAAAAGCTGACGCACTTATCAAAGAAAGAAATTTCACGGAGGCAGTAGAGTTGTATAAAAAAGCAATAGAGACAGATCCCTCTTTTCCTACTCCATATTTCAAATTAACAGGGGTTTACACGGTTTACCAGCAGAAGGATTTAGCTGTAGAATATTACAATAAAGGAATACAAGTAACACCTCAAGACAAGGTTTCAGATAAAATGTGGGCCGCAGCAGCCAAAATGAATTATGAGGCTGGTAACTATGAAGACGGTTTAAGTGCGATAAGACACCTTGCCAAACCAGATTCCTTGTTAAAGCTAAGCCTTGAATTTGCTGTTAAATCTCAGACTTCAAAAGTCTCATTGGAGAAAGAAGAGTTGCCTGAGGAGATTAATGCTTTTGGAATGCAGTATTTCCCCGTATTAACTGTGGATGAAAGCAAGATAATCTATACTAAACGGGATAATGCAGGTCCTTCTTCAGATGAAGATATTTATATCAGTACCAAGATAAATGGAAACTGGATACCTGCCCAGCCTATTTCTAACTCCATTAATACGACATTTAATGAAGGTGCTTGCTCAATTTCTGCGGATGGGCGGATGCTGATCTTTACTGCTTGTGAGGGTAGAAAATCTTTTGGAAGTTGTGATTTGTATGTGACTTACCGTAATGGTAACAATTGGTCTAATCCGGAAAATCTTGGTGACAGTATAAATAGTAGGTATTGGGATTCTCAGCCTGCTTTGTCTGCAGATGGTCGAACACTATACTTTTCTTCTAATAGGCCCGGTGGAATTGGTAAAAGAGATATATGGGTTTCGAAGAAGACAGAGAATGGTTGGTCAACGCCAAAAAATTTAGGTCGACCTGTAAATACAGAGAAAGACGAGACTACTCCATTCATTCATGTCAATGGGAAAGCTTTGTTCTTTTCATCAGATGGGCATTACGGGCTTGGTGGGTTGGACTTATTTGTTAGTGAGAAAAACGATAAGTGGAGTTCACCTGTTAATTTGGGTGTTGCTGTTAATTCTCCAAACGATGAAATTTCTTTATTCATCAATGCAGCGGGTAACTACGGTTATTATGCGATAGAGAATTCGGCTGGACGAAGAAGTTCAGAGTCTGTCATAACTAAGTTTAAAATCCCTACGGATACTTTATTGACGAGTAAGGCTAGTTATGTTACTGGAAGGGTGATGGATAAGGAAACAGGTCAGGTTTTAGGAGCCAATTTTAAAATGAATAACCTGAAAGATCCTGAGGATGTGTATTCTGTGGAATCTGACCCGATTACGGGGAAATATTTTTTAGTTCTAACACAGGGTAATCAATACGGGGTGTTCATTGAAAAGGAAGGTTATTTGTTCGGTAATCTCTCATTTACCGCTGGTGACAACTCTGTTTTGGAACCTGATACGGTAGATATTTTATTAAGCCCTATCAAAGAAGGGGAGTCTGTCGTTCTTCAAAACATCTACTTTGAAGTAGATAGCTATAATTTGGACAAGAGGAGTTTGGTAGAACTTGATGATCTGGTTCACTTTATGAAGAAGAATCCAAAGCTGAAGTTTTTGATAGAGGGGCATACTGATAATACGGGATCCGAGTCCTATAATTTGGAACTTTCTAACATGCGTGCTCGCACTGTTTATGATTATTTATTAGCTCACGGAATTAACAATACTCGAATATCTTTTAAGGGTTTTGGAAGTGCTAAACCATTGGAAACTAATGATAACGAAATGGGACGTAGTAAAAACCGGAGAATAAATGTAACAGTCACGTCAAAAATCTAATAAAAATTATATTTTATTCTATTCCCTTTAAACCTACAAGAATTCTGTAAATCCACTGTTATTGCCAGATTTTCAAAAATTTAATTTTGATTTTAGGTATTTAATAACATTTTAATTCAAGTTCTGTGTATTTGTTAAAGGAAGATATTTGTGTGATATCTGGTGAATTATATAAATTGTCAGTTGAAACATACTTTGTACAATTTTAAACAGCACATTATGAAGAGGATTCTACTTCTTAGTGCAGTGCTATTTTGCTTAATGAGCAATGCAGCATGGGCACAGAGAACAGTTTCTGGAAAAGTGACTGAAGAAGATGGCAGCACGATTCCAGGAGTTAATGTGGTTCTTAAAGGAACCAGTAGTGGTACCACTACAGATATTGATGGTACTTTCAGACTTAGTATTCCAGAAGAAGGAGGAACACTAGTGTTTTCTTTTATTGGTTTATCTACTCAAGAAGTTGAGGTAGGAGCTAGATCAGTAATCAACGTGACCATGCAGAGTGATGTGAAGCAACTTACAGAAGTTGTGGTAACTGCTCTTGGTATCGAACGAGAAGAGCGTACACTTACATACGCATCTCAAGAAGTGAATGAGGAGCAATTGAATATTACTCAGAACACTGATATCAAAGGTGCTCTAGCAGGTAAAATTGCTGGTGTTCAGTTGAATAGTCAAGCTGGATCAAAGCTTGGTGAATTTGGTAAAATTCGTATTAGAGGTGCAATGTCATTGACTGATGATAACGATCCTCTATATGTAATTGACGGAATCCCAACAACAGATCCTAACAGTGTGGACATGAACAACGTTGCATCTATCAACGTTCTAAAAGGTCCTAACGCAACGGCACTTTATGGACAGAGAGCTGACGCTGGGGTTGTTGTAATTACAACTAAAAAAGGTAACAACGGTCTTAATGTTGAATTCTACAATTCAACTACCTGGGATAAAGTAGCTTACCTTCCTGAGTACCAGAACGAATATGGTCGTGGTTATGAAGGCGAGGCTTCATTTGCAACTTTCGATTATGACGCTGGTGGTTTCGGTGGTGCATTCCCTGAAATGTGGCAGAGATTTGATGGCATGAGATACATCTATGCTGATAATAACTACGCAGATGAGAGCTGGGGTCCTAAATTTGACGGAGCTGACTATGTGCCTTGGTACGCGTGGTGGCCAGATAGCCCTTATTACGGACAAACGGCAAAATACGAAGCGAGACCTGATAACGTAAAAGAATTCTACAATACAGGTATTACATTAAAGAACACAATCACTGTGTCTGGTGGAGGCGAAAAAGCAACTGCTTTACTTTCTTATTCTAAATTGAATCAAAAAGGTATCACTCCTTACACAACTTATAACAAGGATTATGTAACTGGTAACTTCTCTTACGATGTTACAGATAAGTTGAACGTAACAACTAACATTCGTTTCGCTACCTCAAACAGAGCT
>CAXEKM010000704.1:0-3690 GCA_963996645.1 uncultured Marinoscillum sp. | reverse complement strand
GGGGTGTGAAGAGCAAACTACCTACGAGAGAGCAACTAATTAGACTTTGATTAGAATACTGTGATTTTGCCTTGATTAAGCCCAAAAGGCTTATTATTGCATTAATCACCATGCCTGAACAAAGTAAAAACCCTTTGCGGTTAATCCTATATCGTCTGAAAAACCTAGACGAGTTAAAGAGATTTCTGGAGACTAAGGAATTTCAATACAGCATCATTGGATTGATTCTGCTTAATGCCATCACCATTGGTATTGAAACCTCCCCTTCTATCACTAACAGAGTTGGCTCCTGGCTCACTCAGATAGATAAATACATACTCATCATCTTCACCTTGGAGATTGCCATGAAGATTGTAGCCTATCGCCATCGGTTCTTCACCAATGCATGGAACCTGTTCGACTTTCTCATTGTGGCAATTGCTCTAATTCCTGCTGCTGGACCTCTTCATATTCTTAGAACACTAAGAATCCTAAGAACAGCACGCTTGATAAAAAATGTACCCAAGCTACGTTTGATCATTGAATCTTTACTGAAGTCCATTCCCAGTATTGGCTGGATAGCAGTTCTGCTGTTCATGATCTTTTACATTTTTGCTGTGATAGGGACAGACCTCTACCAAGAGGATTTTCCTCAGTACTTCGGGGATCTTGGCAAAACATTCTTCACACTTTTTCAGGTAATGACTTTGGAGAGCTGGTCTTCTGGGATTGCACGCCCGATGATGCAGGAGCTTCCAAATGCCTACCTGTTCTTCGTGCCATTCATTCTTCTTGCTACCTACACCACACTCAATGTCTTTATCGCTATTGTGGTCAACACGATGAATGAGCTGAATAGAGCAGAAATGAAGGATGATGAAACCAGAACCCGCGAATTAATTCATGAAGAACATCATGAAATCCTGGCTTACCTGAAGAGTATTCAGCGCAAAATGAATAGTTTGGAAAGAAGACTTGAGGAAAAAGAGAAAGATTCCGAGATCCAATAGCTGAACAAAAATCATATTACCCATAAAATGAATTAACATTCTACCTCGTTAAGTAGTTTTGTATACAATTATGGAAAACAGATACCTGGACGAGTGGATTATACAAGCTGAGGAAGTACCAGCAAAAGTCGAAAGCCTTTTCAGCAAAATCACCGAAGAAGAATTGAATCACAAGCCAAATCCTGAACAGTGGAGTATTGGCGAGTTAATGGACCACATAATGGTCACCAATTCCTTATACTTTCCAAAGTATCAAAAAATAGTTGAAGGCAATCATCGAAACCCATTTTCAGCACGATTTGGTTATGTGACAGATTTTCTTGGTAAATCCATCCTGCAATCTGTAGACCCTGAAAATCCAAAGAAGCTTAAAACCGTAAAGAAATTCGAACCAATTAAAAGTGAATTCACCTTAAACAAGGTTGAAGAATTTAGAGTTCAACAAGCAGAACTAATCGATCTGGTGAAACAAACGGACACGGTCAACCATAACAAAACTTACATCTCCTCTCCTGCTGGTCCACTTATAGTTTACTCTTTAGAATATGCCAATCGCATCATTTTGTGGCACGAATTAAGACATATCCAACAAGCAAATGACCTTCTCAAAAAGGAAGTCGTAGAAGCATAATTACAGTTCAGCTACCAATTTCAACAGTTCGGTAAAATCAATTACCAATCAACAACGCAAAAGGCTTGATTTGAACAAAAATCAAGCCCATGCAAACGCTATTAACATACTCACACGCTACAGCAGGAGGAATCGTTCTTCTTCTTGGTCTACTCAACTTCATCAACAGAACAGGCAATAAGAATCACGTAATAACTGGACGAATCTATGTTGGTGCGATGTGGTGGATTTGTTTAAGTGCCTTCATTATTATCACATTTTACAGATTCAGTTTCTTCTTAATGGTTATTGGAGTCTTAACCTTCTATTCATCATTTGTAGGTGTTCGAGTATTACGCAGAAAAAAGCTAAACAGCGAAAAGTGGTATGACTGGTTAGTTTCAGGGTTAACAGCCGCATTTGGACTGGGACTGATTGGATATGCTGTGTATATATTCATTCAGGTGGGCTCTTTCCATTGGTTAGGAGCACTATCAGTCCTATTTGGTTATTTCACTATGAGCAGTGGCATCAGAGATATTCGATTTTTCCTATCCAATAGAAAAAGAGAAGACTTGTGGTGGTTATCTCAGCACATCAATGCCATTGGAGGTAGCTATGTTGCTGCCATCACCGCTTTTGTTGTCCAAAACAGTCGTTTGTTCATGCCTGATGATTACAACTGGTTAGCATGGGTATTACCTCCAGCTCTACTGACTCCTGTTATCTCAGGAATTGCGAAACGCTACAAACAAAAAAGAGCCAGACTAGCTGGCTCTTAATTGATAAATAGGCAATTAATTACGTGGTATACATTGAATTGAACATCACATAATCGGTTGTCAGGTCTGTCCCCCAGCCTATGGCTGAAGCTCTTCCTTCTCTTAATTTCATTTGAATGATGATCTCTGATTGCTTGAGAATCCGTTTCACGAGGTTCATATCAAACTCTAGTGGTCTACCCTGCTCAAGCATCTTCACCTCTTCTGTAGAGTTTCCTAACCAGAGATCTACCTTAGCAGGATCAAAATTGATTCCACTTCTACCCATAGCAGCCAGTACTCGTCCCCAGTTAGGGTCACGGCCGAACATGGCTGTTTTCACCAATGAAGAGTCTGACACCACTCTTACAATCTTTCTCGCATCTTCCTTGGATTTGGCTCCATCCAGGCGGTACTCAATGAACTTACTAGCACCTTCACCATCGGAGATGATCAACTTAGCAAGGTGAGTCATTAGCTCATGAAGCTTCTCTTTGAATGTGATATAGTGTGGATCACTCGTAGAAGTAATCATTTCATTATCAGCTAAGCCATTCGCCATGATACTCGCCATATCATTGGTGGATGTATCACCGTCTACCGTAATCATGTTGAATGAGTCATTTACAGCCTCCTTGAAGGCCTTATCCAGTAGCTTTTGATCGATATTCAAATCAGTAAAAGCAAACGCCAACATGGTTGCCATGTTAGGATGAATCATTCCAGAACCTTTGGCTATACCACCAATATTGATGGTATTACCGTCTATCTGAAACTCTACAAACCCTTCTTTAGCAAAAGTGTCTGTGGTTAGAATGGCATTGGCAGCAAAACTTCCTGCGCGTGAATTCTCAGAAATCTTCTTAACGTTTTCTTTAATTCCTTCCACTACTTCTTCTGTAGGAAAAGCTTTTCCAATGATGCCTGTGGAGGCAACCATTACCTTATTGGTATCGATATTAAACTCTTTGGCAGCTGCCTCAGCCATAGCCAAAGCTCCTTCTTCACCTTGCTTTCCAGTAACTGCATTGGCATTACCTGAATTACAGATGATTGCTTGAGCCATATAATTGGTTTCTTCAAGATGCTTTTTAGTCAACTTGATAGGCTCTGCAACGACTAGATTTTGAGTAAAAGTAGCTGAAACTTTAGCCGGAACTTCCGAATATAGTATGGCCAGATCTCTTCGCATGGATTTCACCCCAGTATGGGCTCCCCAGCATTTGATCCCTCTAACATTCGTTATATTTCTTATCATGTTCACAATTACAATAGTTTAGTTTATGGTTGTAATGGAGTTATGGTTAAGCCCGCAGTTTCTTCTAACCCG
>CAXEKM010000703.1:0-2896 GCA_963996645.1 uncultured Marinoscillum sp. | reverse complement strand
TTGTATCTAATGCTTCCTGTACCAAAAAAGAGAGTGTAGAAAGAAGCGATAAACGCTGTGACTTGCTTTCTACCATTTGTTGGTCTAAGCCAATCATCTCCGCTTCCAGTTCCATCATGGTGGTGCTCAGCATGGTGCCACTTTCAACAGCGGACTCAATGTTGACATGTCTGGCAGTTAGATCCTTCTTGACATTAATCAGTGCTTTATAATATTCCTCGTTGATTAGTAAACCAAGAAACAGGTTGTTAACTTGATTTTTTACTTTCAGAAGTTCTCCTTCTATTCTGTTGGTTTCTGATTCCAGATTAAGCGCCTCGATGGTCTTGTTGGTTTGACTGACACCACCATCAAAGATCAGTTGAGACAATTCTACTCCAGCTTTGTATTGGTCCTTTTTAGGACTTTCGATGGTAGCTGGAATACTTGCTGGAAGGGTTACTCGGGATACCTCAGACTGATAAGAAGCAGTACCTACTACGGTCGCTTTAGGTAACCAGTTACTTTCAATGATCTTAATCGATTCTGTACTTTTTTGGTTAGCCAATAGCAATTGTCGGGTCTGTGGGTAGCGAGTTCTAGCCATCGACTGCAGACTATCTAGAGTATAGGTAGTATTGGATTGAGCATTTGCTTTCATTCCTAAAAGCACGAATGCGGTGAAAACACCCACTTTATGAATGGTTTGAAGGTGTTTTCTAAAATAGATTGTGAACATTCATTGTACGATTTAAAATGTTGATAATGGACTAACTAGGAGATGGTGATTGATTTTATTAAAGTTTATGTGTTAAACAGATGTATTATACATATGATTTAAACAGTTGTTTAATTAAAGGCAAAAAAATATATCAGACCTTAATGGAGTTGATAATCATTTGACTGATTTCTTCTTTTCTACCCATAATGAATTCATTGTATTCTTCTGAACTCAGGTTAAAGGCTTCCTTAATGATTGGTTGAGAAAGAATAGGGAATACAGTGAGTGATAAAATGTTGATGAATATGTTCAATGTGGTGATATGAGGTTTAAATATCCCTTCATCTACATGTTTTTTGATCTGAATCCCAAACGCTTTGTGAATATTACTTTGCGATATTTTTTCTTTCATGAGCGTCGCAATTTTTTGAGGATTACGAATGATTTCTCCAGATATGAAAGATGGAATGTGTGGGTTGATCATGAAAAAATCCACATACTCATGAATGATGTTGGTGATCTTCTGCTCGATAGGTATATCTTCTTGAATGCATAGAGCTACTTTGCCCAGGAGCATCGTGAAGGTCTCATCATTAATGATGTAAAATAGATTTTCTTTGGATCTGAAGTAATAGTTAACCATCGCTAGATTCGTGTCTGCTTCGGTTGCTATTTCGCGCATGGTAGCACTTTTAAACCCTTTTTCGTAAAAGATTTTACGAGCAGCATTCATGATCTTTTTTTCAGGGTCGGTATTAAGCTCCATGGTTGTTCAATTGTTTTAAACAGTTGTTTAACTATTGCAAAGGTGCTAATTAATTTGATTTAATCAATGAATGATGGTTGAAAATGTGATGTCTGCTGATGAACGGGATAATACAGGTTGTGTAATACCTTTTGCATTCTCCCATATTTTCTGGTAGTTTCATCAACTAAAATAACCTAATCCATGAAGGCAATCTTTTTCTTTTCGCTTGTTGCATGTTTATTCATCGCTTCATGTTCTGCTCCTGAGTCCAATCAGACTGAAGCAAAATCTAATGACTATCTGGATTATTCTGGTAAGTCAGATAAGTTGAGTGGCGGTGCCAGAATGATTCCAATAGAAACTCCGAGTGGAACCTTCAATGTCTGGACGAAGAGAGTCGGAAATAATCCTAAAATGAAATTGCTTTTACTCCATGGTGGGCCAGGAGCATCTCATGAGTATTTTGAATGCTTTGATTCGTTTCTACCTGAGGCCGGAATCGAATATTATTACTACGATCAGCTGGAGTCTGCCTACAGTGACCAACCTTCTGATACCAGCTTGTGGAACATTGATCGATTTGTTGAGGAGGTAGAGCAAGTACGGCTTGCCTTAGGTTTAGATAAGGATAATTTCTTTCTGCTTGGTCATAGTTGGGGAGGGATTCTGGGAATGGAATATGCACTTAAATATCAAGACAACATGAAGGGATTGATCATTTCCAACATGATGGCATCCATTCCGGATTATGTGGACTATGCAAACAATGTGTTGGGGCCGCAATTGGATCCTGAGGTATTGTCTGAGATTAGAGAGCTAGAAGCCAATGATGACTATTCTAATCCTCGCTACACAGAGCTTATATATGCTCATTATTATCCGGAGCATGTATTGAGAATGCCAATGGAGCAATGGCCAGATCCTGTCAATCGTGGTTTTGCGAACATCAATATGGAAATGTACGTGACCATGCAAGGGCCCAGTGAGTTTGGGATAGTGGGAGATGCCAAGCTGAAAAACTGGGATAGAACTGCCGATCTTCCAAAAATCAAAGTTCCAACCTTAAGTATAGGTGGGGCTCATGATACCATGGATCCGGAACATATGAAAATGATTGCCGAATCTGTTCAAAACGGTGAGTATTTACATTGCCCTACAGGAAGCCACTTCTCCATGTATGACGATCAGGAGACGTACTTCAAAGGACTAATTGAGTTTATTAAGTCGGTGGAGTAATCAATTACTTACTTATTAAACATTCAAATCAAGGTGATAACCTTGCTTTCTCAGCTCGTTGTATTTCTCCGTATCAAATCGATAAACGAAGGCACCCTTCTTGGAAGTGGATTTATCTTTCTTATCTGTTTTGATCAGTAAATCCGTAGATAAGATCTTTTTACGGAAGTTGCGGTCATCGATGCTTTTACCATAGATTGCGTCGTACAGTT
>CAXEKM010000702.1:0-10724 GCA_963996645.1 uncultured Marinoscillum sp. | reverse complement strand
TGAACAAGCGTTTGACACAGGAGTTGATAGATAGACAACAAGAGATACTAACCAGAATGCTGGAGGCAGAAGAGTCTATGCGTGAGCAAAAAGAATCACCAGAGCGTGAAGGTGAAACCGCAACGCCACAGCAACGTAAACTCCCTCCTGCTATCGAAGAATACTTGAAAGCAAAAAAAGAGGAGATAGAGTTATTAAAAACTATACCTTTGGATTTAAATCCATTTTATAAAAAAGAAGTAAACGACTATTTTAGACGCTTAAGCGGAGAAGAGCAATAATGGACAGCATACAGATACAGATCCCTTCACTCTCAGAAAACATTAGGATTGTTGAGAGTTTCATTGACAATGCCAAAGAACGATTTCATTTGAATGATGACATCTACGGTAACATTATGATAGCCGTAACGGAATCAGTCAACAATGCAATTGTACATGGCAATCAAAAAGCTTCTGATAAAAGTGTATCATTGAAACTACACGTAGATGATAGCACTTTGAAAATCGTGGTAAGTGATGAAGGACCAGGATTCAATTACAACACATTACCTGATCCTACAGCCCCAGAGAATATTGAAAAGCCAGGTGGTAGAGGTATTTTCCTTATGAAACATCTTTGTGATGAAGTACATTTCGAAGATGAAGGAAGAACAGTATCAATGGTTTTTTACTTGAACTAAATGGAATTGATTCAATTCTTTGCAGAAGAGATTGATTTCGAATTGGCAAATCAATCTCATATCTCCGAGTGGTTGGTCAACATAGCCACTACACACGATGCAGAAATAGAAACTATCAACTACATATTCTGCTCAGACGAATACCTTCTATCCATTAATCAACAGTATTTAGATCACGATTATTACACGGACATTATCACCTTTGATAATTCTGTAGAAGGTTCCCCTATCCTATCAGACATCTTCATTAGCATTGACAGAGTAAAAGACAATGCAGATCAACAAGGCAGTTCATTCGATAATGAATTGCATCGTGTCCTTGCCCACGGTCTATTGCACTTACTAGGCTTCAAGGACAAAACAGAGGATGATCAAATCTTAATGAGGCAAAAAGAAGACGCCTGCTTATCTTTGTTAAAAAATTAGTTCCACGTGGAACACCTTGTGGTGTTTCGGTGTTGGTTGATGAACTGTTTCACGTGAAACCTTTTATAAATATATGTTTCCAGAATACGATGTAATTGTAGTGGGAGCTGGACATGCCGGTTGTGAAGCCGCTGCTGCAGCTGCCAATATGGGTTCTAAGGTATTGCTTGCTACCATGAACATGAATACTATTGCCCAGATGTCATGTAATCCCGCAATGGGAGGTGTGGCTAAAGGACAAATAGTTCGTGAAGTAGATGCACTTGGTGGATACTCAGGAATCATTTCTGATAAGTCGATGATTCAATTTCGTATGCTTAACCAAAGCAAAGGACCTGCTATGTGGAGTCCTAGAGTACAATCAGATAGAATGCGCTTTGCTGAAGAATGGAGATTGGCTCTTGAAGCTACACCCAATGTAGACTTCTGGCAAGAAATGATCACTGGACTTGTAGTCAAAGACAAAAGAGTAATAGGTGTCAGAACAAGCCTAGGTATAGAAATAAAAGGTAAAGCTGTTGTTCTTACGAACGGCACATTCCTAAATGGATTGATTCATATTGGTGAAAAACAGTTCGGTGGAGGAAGAGCTGGAGAGCGTAAAGCAACAGGAATTACAGAACAGCTTATAGAGCTAGGGTTTGAAAGTGGGAGAATGAAGACTGGGACACCACCTAGAATAGATGGTAGAAGTCTTGATTACTCCAAAATGGAAGAACAAAAGGGAGATGAAAACCCACAGAAATTCTCCTATCTAGATTCTACAGAACCATTGAAAGAACAAAGATCATGTTGGATTACCTATACAAGTCCTGAAGTTCATGGAGTATTGCAAACAGGATTTGATAAATCTCCAATGTTTAATGGACGAATCAAAGGACTAGGTCCACGGTATTGTCCATCTATAGAAGATAAGATCAACAGATTCGCAGAGAGAGATAGACATCAAATCTTCGTAGAACCTGAAGGATGGAATACAGTAGAGGTCTATGTAAACGGATTCTCTACCTCATTGCCAGAAGATGTTCAGTATAAAGCATTGATCAAAATACCGGGATTTGAAAATGCGAAGATGTTCAGACCAGGTTATGCAATTGAATATGACTTCTTCCCTCCTACACAATTAGGTCAAACACTGGAGACCAAACTCATTTCTAATTTATATTTTGCTGGTCAAATAAATGGAACAACAGGATATGAAGAAGCTGCATGCCAGGGATTGATGGCTGGAATCAATGCGCATTTAAAAGTTCATGAGAAAGATCCATTAATACTTAATAGATCAGACGCATACATTGGAGTATTGATTGATGACCTGATCAATAAAGGTACCAATGAACCATATCGTATGTTTACTTCCAGAGCTGAGTATCGCTTACTTCTTAGACAGGATAATGCGGATTTGAGATTAACACCAAAAGCTTATGAGCTAGGTTTAGCTACAGAACATAGATATGAGCTAACCATGACTAAAATGCATGAGACTAAACGCCTCATTAATGATCTCAAACAAAAGAAACACAAGCCTGCAGATTTCAATCCTATGCTTGAATCCATAGATAGCGCTCCTGTAAAGGACACATCATCTATGTATCAAGTACTGAAAAGACCTGAAATCAACCTGCAAAATCTTTGCGATATAGATCCAGAATTGAAATCCTATATGGAGTCTTATAGTGCTGAAGTTAGAGAACAAGCAGAGATTCAAATCAAATACGAAACATACATAGAAAGAGAACAGGAGAATTCACAGAAAATGATAGCTCTTGAAAACAGAAAGATCAATCCAGAATTTGACTATTCTCAAATAACATCACTATCATCTGAAGCTAGAGAGAAACTATTAAAAATAAAACCATCAACTTTAGGGCAGGCTTCCAGAATATCTGGAGTATCTGCATCAGACGTTTCAATTTTAATGGTGTACCTAAATAAATAACATGTACGAAAAGCTGGAGGAATGCCCGTCCTGTAAGCACACAAAGTTTTCTAATCACATCATATGCAAGGATCATACCGTATCTGGTGAGAGCTTTGCCTTGATGAAGTGTGACAAATGTGGTTTAATAATCACTAACCCTAGACCAGATCAAAACAACATTGGTAAATACTATGCTGATAGTAATTACATATCGCATACCAACAAAGCCAATAATCCAATAAACCTTGCCTACAAGTTTGTTCGCTCAATAACGCTTAAGCAAAAACTAAAGCTCATCAAGAAATATTCTAAGCAGAATACAGTTCTAGACTTTGGATGTGGATCTGGTGTATTCTTGGATTTTCTCAAGTCAAACAACTACGAGGTAGAAGGATTAGAAACACATCCTGAAACTGCAGACAATGCAAGAAAGCTAACTCAAGCTAACATCTACAATAGTCTTTCTGATCTAGAGAAGAATAAGTACGATGTTATTACTGCCTGGCACGTAATAGAACATGTCCATGAATTGAAGCTTACATTGAACACTCTTCGAAAATCCTTAAAGAAAGATGGTGTTCTTTTCGTAGCTGTACCAAATCATCTATCCTTTGATGCTCAGCATTACAAAGAGAATTGGGCTGCCTATGATGTTCCTAAGCATCTATATCATTTTGATAGATCATCTTTGAAAACAGTGGCAAAGAACTGTAAGCTTAATTTAATAGATGTACATCCTATGAAGTTTGACTCATACTATGTTTCGATGCTAAGTGAGAAAAACAAAACAGGATCATCCAATTTATTATCTGCTATTCAAATCGGAAACCAATCAAATAAAAAGGCACACGAGTCAGGAGAATATTCCAGCCTTATTTACGTATTAAAAGCATGAAGCTACTTTTTAAGTCAATCTCCATAATTCTAGTTTTTGAACTTATAGCATTAAGTTGTGCTAATCCAATGACACCTACTGGAGGTCCAAAAGATACCATTCCTCCCACTTTACTAGAATCAAATCCAATTGACCAACAGCTAAACTTTAAAGGACAAACTATTACTTTAGAGTTTGATGAGGTTATCAATGCAGATAAGCTTCAACAGAATTTGGTAATCACACCAACTACTGAAACCAAATACAAAACCATTCAGAAAAAGTATTCTGTAACACTTCAATTTGAAGAACCCTTTGAAGATAGCACTACCTATACCTTTAACTTCTTTGATGGAATAACTGATATTACTGAAAAGACACCTGCCGAAAATCTAATTATCGCATTTAGTACTGGAAGCTATATTGATTCATTGTACTTATCAGGTCAAGTACTTGATGTATTAACTGGTGAACCAAAGGACAAAATAACTGTAGGTCTTTATACCATTAGTGATACACTAGACTTTGAAGTAAACAAGCCTACCTATTTTAGTACAACTAATGAAGATGGTCAATTCTTCCTTCAAAATATCAAGGCTTCCAAATTTAGAATGTTAGCCTTCGGAGATGAGAACAGAAACCTAATTTTTGATGCAGCTACAGAATCTTATGCCATTAAATCTGATACGATTGACATGAGAACTCAGTCTGGTGATACGCTTTCACTAAATGCTATCCAAATAAATGCAGCAGCATTAGAGTATATTTCAGCCAGACCATCAGGTAGATATTATGAAATTAGATACTCCAAACCACTAGTAGAGTATACCATTCAAAATACTGATTCACTTAATATACCCAGTAAACTAGTAGATGAAAATAAGACGATAAGAGTCTACGACAACAAATCATTTACAGATAGTTTGTTCAGTATACTCTATGTTAGGGATAGTCTAGGAAACACTTCTACAGACTCCACATACATACAGTTTAGAGAGTCTTCACGCAAGCCTGAAGCTTTTACCATGTCATTATCACCTGGTAAGAATTCTCAAATTACAAGCACCACGAGATACAAGCTCTCCTTCAATAAACCAACTGAGATATTAAATACCGACTTCCTGGATGTAGTCTATGACACATTGGTCAGACTAAATTATCAACCACAGAATGTTGTTTACTCCAATCACAATCTTGACATCTCTTTTGATCTGGATATCTCATTAAACAATTATAAAGACAGTCTTACAAGACTTAGTGATGCAATAGTAATTGACTCAACCAATATAGACACAGCACAGATGGAACTCAAGAAAAGAATTACATCCATCAATACATCCAACTTCAGTCTTCAAATACTTCCTAAATCATTTCAATCAGTAGAACTAGACAGTTCTGCACTGCTCAACCAAAACTATAAGTTCTTAAAGCAAGAGAGCCTTGGATTAATAGAAGTAACGCTCAATACAGATTCTACACATTTTATTGTCCAACTAATGAACAAGAAGGATGTAGCGGCAAGTCAAAAGAATACCAAACACTGTGTCTTCAACAATCTTCCACCGGCAAATTATTGGGTAAGAATTCTAATTGACAGCAATCATAATGGAAAATGGGATGTTGGAAACTATAGAGAAAACATTGCTCCAGAGCCCGTAATCTACTTCAAAGAAGAAACTACCCTACGAGCAAACTTCGAAAATCAACTTGAATTTTCATTCTGAATAACTCAATAAACATGTGGACAAGTGTGGATACTATAGTGGAATAACTCATAGTTATACTTTGTCCACTTCCACATTTCATGTGAAGCAGTACAAACTCCAAATAACTTCACATTTATCAACCATCTATCCCAAATCTCTACTTCTCCACTAATTCACATTGAGCCAATATCACTTATCTACATTTCAAAATAAAATACAGATTTTCAATGACTTAACAGAGAGATAAACTGTGGAAAACATTTCAGATAGATATCACTTATAAACAAACCTAAAAAACAAATCTAATTTCAGTGATTTACCCACATATCCACAGCCTTAATAATAGAAATAGCTTTTAATTTAAAACTTATATATTCATTATAAGGTAGAAGAATAAAGTGGATAACTTCATGTATATGTATACCAGAAAATTTTTAATAATAATTACTCTCCTCGGCGCCGCGCTTTCTCTGTCAGCCCAAACAGATGATGCCAAACTAGCAAATGAGTATTTTCAGCAGGGCGAATTTGAAAAAGCCCGCGCGATGTTCGAGGATCTGGAAAAAAATCGTTCGGTTATACCATTAATACATGCTAACTATTTTCGCCTGCTTTTAGAAGAACAGGATATCAAGGGCGCCGAAAAATATCTTGATCGCGTAATCAAATCATTTCCTGGAAACATTAACTATCAGGTAGACTTGGCTTTTTTATATCATACTACTGGTGAAGCCGACAAATTAGATAAGTACTTATCAACACTCAAAAAGCAGTTTGTAGAAAATCAATATCAACTTAGTTCTATTGCGCAAAATCTGGTTTCCCACCAGATGTACGATGAAGCTATTGATTTTTATCTCACGGCTAGAAAGCTGAATGGTCGGGAATCGGCATTTGCTCTGGACATGGCTGCCCTTTATCGAATGAAAAATGATAAGCGCAAAATGACTGAAGAGTACATCAATTATGCTGAGGGAAATCCAGCCAATCTGGCTTATGTGAAAAACTTGTTTCAAAATATCTTGACCGAACCAGAAGATCAGGAGTTTTTAGAGGAAACTTTAATTCAGAAAATCCAGAAGGATCCGAATAGTGCATTGTATTCAGATCTACTCATCTGGTTAGAACTACAGCGCAAAAATTATTACGCGGCGTTTATTCAGGCTCGCGCTTTGGATCGTAGAAATCAACAGCCGGGTGATCAGAGTATGCGAATCGCCAGAATCGCTTATGACAATGAGGCCTGGGATGATGCCATTGATATTTACACTTATGTGATCGACACCTACGGTGATGATTACAATTATCCACAAGCCAGAAGATTCCTGATAAAATCAAAAGAGAACAAAGTGAAAACGGCATTTCCGGTTGACACTACAGCTATAAGAAACCTGGCAACAGAATATTCAGAATTGTACGATAAGATTGGTCCAAATTATACCACTTTAGAGGCACTCCGTAATAAAGCTCTACTTCATGCATTTTATCTAGACGAATTAGACACGGCTACTCGAATCTTGAATTTTGTAATCGAAAATCGACGCGCTCCGCGCGCTCTGGTTTCGGAGTGTAAACTAGATCTCGGAGATATATATATTTTGACAGGCGAGCCATGGGAATCCACGCTTTTATATTCACAAGTTGAAAAAGACAATAAAGAATCCCCTCTTGGATATGAAGCGAAATTGCGAAATGCCAGACTCAACTATTTCACGGGAAACTTCTCATTGGCGAAAAGTCACCTGGATATTTTGAAATTGGCGACCACTCGAGAAATATCTAATGACGCCATTGCGCTCAGTTTATTGATTACTGACAATACGGCTTTTGATACCACAGATTTTATCATGCAGGAATTTGCAAACGTGGAGTTGTTAATATTCCAAAATAAAACTGCCGAGGCAAAAACCAAATTGGCGAAAATTCTAAATGAGAATCCTGGGCACAGTATTACCGATGAGATTTACTGGTTACAGTCAAAACTGGAACTTCAGGCCGGGAATTATCAACAAGCTGTGGATTACCTGGATAAAATTATTCAGGCATATTCCTATGACATCCTAAGTGATGATGCCTTTTATAAAAAAGCCACTATTGTTCAGGATTATCTTCACGATGAAGATCAGGCCATGACACTTTACCAGGAATTTTTGAAAGCGCATCCTGGAAGCATGTATGCTGCAGAAGCCAGACAAAGAATCCGACAGATTCGTGGTGATTTGGTGAATTAGAAAATAGGTGCCCGTATTCCCATGTCACACATGGGAATAAAAGCACCCTAAATATTATAGTAATTCGCAGACCATTAATTCACGTGCTAACTCTGCCATGTGAACTATTTGGCGCGCCAGATTCAGAGAAATATCTATTTCACCATTTTGCCAGTGTAGCAATTCCTGAATGTTGAGATCAAAGTAGTTTCCACTTAGTTCCCTGCATTGATTTAGCAATACCTCTGGATCTTCGGTATAGATTTTTTCACCGTAGTGATCCAAAAAGCTGATTAAAAAATTGGCCAACGCATTTTTGGCATTGATACAAACCATGTAAGCCGTGTCTTCCTGATCTGCATAATTTAGGGCATGATAGGCCACTGCTAAAAATTCCTCTCCTTTGTCGAATGTGGTGTTTACATGCAAGGTTTCCATAGATGTGATGTTTAGAGGTTGATTAGGATTTCATTATGAAATTAGATCCTGAAATCATCTACACCGATGAAGCACATCATATGTTTAGGTGAGATTTGTCACTAATTGAGCATTTAATCCTGTTTTTCGTAAATCAGGTTTCCGGCGCTCACTCCTAGTGAAAACATATCCATATAGTTTTCTGCAATGGAGTCAAAAGCGAAATGTTCCTGGTAATTGAATTCTGGATAAGTGAGTTGAAGTAAAGTATCCCCAATGATTTCGTAACTACCGGAAACTGTCGCAGGTTTAGATTCATCGGCCACCCAGGCATAGAATTCCTTGCTTGAGGACTCAAACTCCAGAAAATTGGAGACAGTACCGTCATTTCCTTCACTTTTCCATTTCCCATCCAAAATGTCAACAAGCTTAAGTACTTCTGTTGATTCTTCCTTTCCTTCCAAAGGAACTTCTGAATTCGACTTTTCTTTCGATGAAGAATCACATGCGATTACAGTGATGAAAATGACGAAATAGATTGAATATTTTTTCATATGAATAGAATCTGAGTCAATTAACCATAATTCGGCAAGAATTGCAATTCACGAGAACATCGAGGAATAAATCGAATCATCTTCCGTTTATAGAACATACCACCTGATTTTATCGGAACAAACATTACTTAGTTTGACCTGTTAATTATTTTCGCAACCGAATTATTAAAATCAGCATAAGTGTCTATTCAGAAACTCACAATTCTAGCAGTATTAACTGTTTGTTCATTCTCCGCATTCGCCCAAATACTCAAAGTAGACAAAGGAAGTATTTCTTCCGATTCTTCCGGATATTTTATGGGTAGTATCAATGTAGATTTCAATTTGAATAACCGAAGTGCAACAGCTGAACAAAATATTACCTATACAGGAATAGATGGCGATGCGGATCTGGTATATGTTGGGAAGAAAAATGCTTACATACTTTTGAACCAACTCAATTATTTCAAAACTACTACTGGTCCCCTATTCAGTACAGGTCAGGCACATTTTAGAATTAATTTTTTGCGCAAGCGCAAAATCTCCTATGAACTGTTTTCACAGATTCAATATGATCAGGGTCGTAAAATGTCACTTAGATTATTGGAAGGTGGAAATGTACGTATCCGCCTAATGGAATCTTCCAGTGCCAAAATGCATATTGGTATCGGGGCTATGTATGAAAGAGAAAATTGGAAAAGTCTGGAAGTTGAAGATATGATTATAAATAAGGAGATGATAAAATCCACTAATTATATCAATTACAAGCAAAAAATAAACGAAAATGTCTCCTTCAATATGAGTGCCTATTATCAAGGCGGTTATGATCAGGAGGATGAAGTATTTCGAAATAGAATCAGCGGAGATGCTGTGATCAATGTAAAACTTACTGATCGTTTAGCATTCAATACTTCATTTTCAGCACAGTATGAGGATAAACCAATTATCGCTATCAACAATTGGGTGTACTCACTGACCAACGGTTTCAAGTTTTCCTTTTAGGAGGCCGAATAGGTTTTGGTAGTAATCCCTCAGCAGCACTTTCACATATTTCGTGAATTCGTTTAGCTCTGGTTTCTTCACGCTTGGCTGAGTGAATCCAATAGAGCGCAAGTTTTTTGGAGGATTTGCTAAATGCATTAAACGATTCTTCCGAGCCTGGATGATTTTGGAAGGATGCAATCAGGTCTTCCGGAATAGTTAAATTCTCTACATCGTCCAAGTAGGTCCAGGAACCGTTTTGTTTGGAAACCTCGATGCTTTGCATACCAGCTGGAGACATTCTTCCTTGCTGGATTAGTAGTTCCACCTTTTCCTTATTGATCTTGGACCAGTTTCCATTAGGTTTTCGCTTACAGAAATACTGTCTGAATTTTTCAGAATCAATCGGCTGTCGCCGACTATCTATCCATCCGAAACAAAGAGCTTCTTCAACAGCTTCCTCCCAGGAGAGACTCGGTACTCCAGTATCTTTTTTGTAGTAGACTACCCAGACGGAGTTTTCAGATTCATGATTTTCTTGCAGCCAATCTCGCCAGCTAGAAACAGAAGTAGGAATGAAAGTTGGTATTGATGGATCAGTCATTTCGGTAATTTATTCAAACATAAGACTGATGAGTGACAACCTATTGTCACAGTATTCTGAATTATCTAGAAGTTGGCATAGCTGTAAATGTATTTAGTTGGCTAATTTGTTTTTCATTTTCCAATTCCAAATCATATCTAAATAATTCGTGGTGACCTTTTATCATTCCGGTGAATATAATTGAAGAGTTATTCCAAGCAGGAGCTGAATATGAAATTACATTCGTACTAAGAATTCTTTCGGATCCACCTTCAAAATCTACCAGTACCAGATCATATGAATCACCAATTTTTCGATTAACCGCTATCCACTTACCATCCTTAGAATATTCAGGATGCAGATAATATGCAGATTGAACCCCTTGACGAAT
>CAXEKM010000701.1:0-2599 GCA_963996645.1 uncultured Marinoscillum sp. | reverse complement strand
TGAGTAATCTCTCTGTAAAAATCAGGTTTGTACGGATCCAATCCTTTATCGATTGTGATCAATACATCTTCCCAGGTTTCACATTCTTCAATATCACGATAGATTCTGTTTTCGATGAAGATTTTCTCCAATGAAGAGAAAAGTAACTTCTCCATCAATTCTGCCTTCCTTATTTCCAGCTCTTGACGAAGTAAGTCAACTGTCTGCTCAACTGATGTTTTCAGAATATCACTTACTCCAAGGAAATGAGGCTTATCATCAATAATAACACAGGCATTAGGTGATATTGACACTTCACAGTCCGTAAATGCATACAAAGCATCTATGGTAATATCTGGAGATGTATTAGGCGCCAATTGTACTTGAATCTCAATATCCTTTGCCGTGTTATCAATTACTTTCTTGATCTTGATTTTCCCTTTATCATTAGCTTTGATAATGGATTCAATCACAGAAGTTGTTGTGGTTCCATAAGGAATATCCTTGATCACCAAAGTCTTAGAGTCAAGCTCTTCTATTTTGGCTCGTACGCGCACCTTACCGCCACGTCTACCATCATTGTAATCACTTACATCAATCTTTCCGCCCGTAAGGAAATCTGGATAAAGTGTTACTTTCTTTCCTTTTAGCAAATTGATAGCAGCCTCTATCAGTTCACAAAAGTTGTGAGGAAGCATTTTGGTAGAAAGACCAACCGCAATACCTTCTACACCTTGTGCAAGCAATAAGGGAAACTTAACTGGAAATGTAACCGGCTCTTTCTTACGTCCATCATAAGACAATTGCCAATCGGTAGTCTGAGGATTGTAGACCACATCCAAAGCAAACTTGGACAAACGTGCCTCGATGTAACGTGATGCAGCAGCACTATCACCAGTTCTTACATCTCCCCAGTTACCCTGTGTATCAATCAACAGGTCTTTCTGACCCAAATTAACGATGGCATCACCTATAGATGCATCCCCATGGGGGTGATACTGCATGGTGCTACCAATGATATTGGCTACTTTATTGAATCGGCCATCGTCCATCTCCTTCATCGCATGAAGGATACGGCGTTGTACTGGCTTAAAACCATCCTGTATCGCTGGAACGGCACGTTCCAGAATTACATAAGAAGCATAATCCAAAAACCAGTTTTCGTACATTCCCGAAACCGGAGTAGATCCTTGTAATTCGTCTTGCTTGATGTTATTCTCCTCGCTCATCTAAACTTCAATTGTTGCTTGGCAGTTCATTGGCTTGCTCCTGCTCTGCCCAAAACTTCTGTTTATATTTCTTAATTAATCTTCTAATCGTGTCCAGTTCATTATCCACTTTGGAATAATTGAATGGGTACCAGGCTGATGGCTTACAGTAATACACATCTTTTTCGAATGTTTCAAACTTGTAAATTCCATCAAATGAAATCAGCTCTACATTTTTGATTCGGTCAAAAGAAACAACCAGTTCATTGGTTCCCTGATCGATGTATAAATTTTCGTGATCGTAACTGATTCGATAGAAATTCCTCACAAAATCCATAAAGGATGGAAACCAGTACTTCCATATCAAAAACGTATAGAGTAATATGAATGGTATGGTTATCCAAATACTTGAATTTTGTAAATGAGTGAATGCCTGCATCATTACAAACAATCCAGCCATCACAATCACAAATATGCGATAAGCCTTAAAGTATTTAGTCGATAAGGTCTTTTCGCGACGTTTCACTGTTTCATTATTTTCTTTAAATCTCCTTCTGAGACTGTCAACATTCCATTGTCAATCAACCTTGGAGTCAGCGTTTTCCACTTTGGATCCAGGGCAAATATTTTCTTAAACATTGGAAGTGCTTCGGTTAATTTATTGGTATTTGCCAAATTGATAGCATGCCAATATTGCATCTCCAGATTGTTTGGAAACATGGTCTCAGCACGTTTGTAAAGCTCTGTTGCTTTTTCAAAGTCGCCTTCTTCCACAGCCACATCTCCATCATTCATGTAGGTATAAGCCTGATGGACTTCCCACAACCTTCTTATTTCTTTCAAAGGTTCTTCGTGATCATCAACTCTTAAATCTACTTTTCGATCTATCCATGACTTTCCTGTCGGCTCACCCGAAACTACCAATACCGCTGCAGATTGCTTACCACGAATGTCGCCACCTTCTTTTTGAGCTGCCTCCAAAGCCAAAATCAGTCGTTCCGCAAGAGGTAATCCTGCTGAGTTCTCAAAAACCTTGGCCATAGCACCCCAAACAGTGGCATTTTCCATTAGATTAGCTTGTACTGCATAATAGTCACCTACCACATGTCCAGCTTCTTTGATATTCTTCTTTCCAGTGTGAGCAGCAGTTTTTCCTGATGCATCGATAACACCAACCTGACGATATTCACGTCCTTCATCGCTTTCCAGCAACGCTTTAAGTGTTGCCTCCGAACCTAGACCGGTTTTCATCAATGTTAGGCCTTGGGGTCCAAAGGCTGGGTTGGAAAATGACTGAGTGGCTACAGCACCAACACCTGCTTCTGCCCATGCTACCACAGTACCAACAGAAAACCAATGTGACTGCACTGCGACTCCAATTTCTCCTGTAGCAGTATCCATCGCCACAATCG
>CAXEKM010000700.1:0-3525 GCA_963996645.1 uncultured Marinoscillum sp. | reverse complement strand
TTATTACTGGAGAGAACGGTACTGGTAAAGAGCTTGTGGCTAAATGGCTGCATGATAAAAGTGCCAGATCTGGTGGTCCAATGGTAGAAGTGAACTGTGCTGCTATTCCGTCGGAGTTGATAGAAAGTGAGTTGTTTGGTCATGAAAAGGGATCATTCACCTCGGCGATAAAACAAAGGCAGGGGAAGTTTGAACTGGCCAATGGTGGGACTTTGTTCTTGGACGAAATCGGAGATATGAGCTTATCTGCTCAAGCTAAAGTTTTAAGAGCACTTCAAGAAAGTCAGGTGACCAGGGTAGGTGGGGACAAGAAGATCAAAGTGGATGTGCGAGTGCTTGCAGCTACTAATAAAGATCTTCGAAAAGAGATTGAAGAAGGCAATTTCAGGGAGGATTTATATCATAGATTGAGTGTCATGATCATTCATGTCCCGGCATTGAGAGATAGAAAAGATGACATACCTCTCCTGGTTGATCATTTTTTGAATCAAATATCAAATGAGTATGGCACTGCTCCAAAAGCAATCTCAGATGGAGCAATGAAGCAATTAAAAGAATATGCTTGGACAGGAAATATCCGCGAGCTCAGAAATATAGTTGAGCGATTGATCATCATGTCAAATGATGAAATTACTGAAGCGGACGTAAAAAAATACGTTGAGATTTAATCTTAAACGTTAGCTTTTTCCTCAGTTGGAGTCTTGTCTGCATCGCCTTTAGCGTATGTAGGACAAGTCTTCTGAGTGCATGCTGAAAGACCTAAGATTACTAATGCGATGGCAAATATTTTTACTTTCATGAGCGGCTTGTTTGCAATATTATATTCATGACTACCTTCCATCAAAAATATCATTTACTTTCTACCAAAGCAAAAATATTTCTAATTATTGTTAGCTGATGAGGAGGTTGCAACCTCTGATATCTGAATTATCAAACCGACCTAAAACCTCAAAAGTTCCATTTGAGTGCAGTTTTCCTAGATCTTTGGTCTCAATAAATGAGCAAGAATGAATGTTTGCCAGGTCAATAATATTTATCCCACCGGTTTTATTTTCATTCAAGTAGGTGAAGGGATCATTGGTATCTCTTATTAATATTTTGGACCAATTCGGAAGTTGGAAAATACCGTTAATGCTATACCCTTGAGATGAAAGCTCAGACATTCCATATTCAGAGTGTACTTCTCTAACTCCAAATTTTTGTTTGAAAATATTATGAAGTTCTTCTCGTATCAGTTCTTTTCTTCGCCCTTTCATCCCTCCAGTTTCCATGATTAATAAATCTGGGTTTTGAGTGAATTGATATTCGGTTAGATCTAGCAATGCATAGGAAACACCAATAATGAGTTTCTTTTTGTTAGATGAGTTTTGAAGTCTTTGAATTAATTCTTGATGATTGTGGAGGTAATAGCTGCTATCACTAGAGGCAAATTTCATGAAGTAATCTATCATGCTTATTAAGGAGGAGTCTCCTTGTTCTTGATAGGAAGGAAGAAGTGCCAATATCTCGTATTCAGAGAGGCTGCCATAAAATTTCTCAAAAGTGTGCTTAGTGACGTGATGATAGAATTCAACATCTTTTACGTGATGCTTACTTCTTGATTGGAGCGTGGTTCCGCTGCTTTTAAAAATTTTTTCTGATTCCCATTTGCCTGTTACAACCTTTTGAGTTTTAAAGAACTCTATAGGAAGAAACGGTATGGATTGAATATCAGAGACATTGGATGGATTTTTGCCAAGTTGAACACAGTAGGTCTGATATACGTCATTATATGTGTATTGATATTCAAACACACTCAAAGCATAATCGTTGAATTGATTAGATTGTAGAGAAAATATCTGCTTTTTGAAATTTTCAGGATTAATCATTGGTTATTACCTCTGTAAGGGTAAGAAAAGATAGATTTGTCTAACTGTAAATATGAAAATAAGAATAGGTCAAATATCAATAATTTTATTCACTCTAGTACTTACTGGATGCTTTGAGCCTCCTGAGGTTTCTGATATTCCTGAGGTGAGTTTTAAAAGGTTGAGCTACTATGAAGTGCCTGACGGGTATATACCTGAGGTTGGAGAGCGAGCTGTTGACTCTTTGGTTCTTACTTTTGAAATACAGGATGGTAATGGTGATGTTGGGTTAAGTGCTGATGAAAATTTTCCTCCATATCACTCTTACAATCGAATAATTGATTCGAATGGCCTATTGGTCCGACTAGGTGGTGAGTATGAGCTTCCGTTTTATTCGATTGATTACTTCAATAACTTCTCACTTTACAGTGAAGTTGATAATAGGCCTCCATATAGTTGTAAATCTTATGTGATCGAAAATGGAGAGGTTGGGGAAAATTATGATAGTGCGATATTCATTGAGCAAAACCCTTATCACTATAATTTGAATGTAGAAATACAGAAAAAACTAAACGGAGAATATCAAGCGGTTAACTATGCCGAATACACCGGGAATGTGGACTGCTCTTTGTCTAGTTTTAATAGCAGAATTCCAATTTTTGACGCTGACAATCTTGGGAAAACCATGAAGGGGGAGATTTCATACTCCATGCCTACAAATGGTCATAAATATGTGCTGAGTAGAGATACCTTTAAATTAAGGTTCTATATCTATGATAGAGCGTTAAATCAAAGCAATATCGTTGATACCCCTGATTTAACGCTCCCTCAAATTCTAGTAGATTAATATAGTTTTTTGAACTGATCAGGATTTGCTTCGTGCAATACCTGATAAACTTTCTCGTACACATCCTCTACACTTGGTTTGGAGAAATAGTCTCCATCAGTACCATATGCTGGTCTATGTTCTTGTGCGGTAACCGTAACTGGCTTGGAGTCTAGATGGAAGTATCCATTGTCTCTTTCTAGTACGTTTTGCATCATGAACGCTGAAGCACCCCCAGGTACATCCTCGTCCAGGAATGCTACCCTGTTTGTTTTCTTAATAGAGTCAAGAATTACTTGATGTCTGTCAAATGGAAGTAGCGTCTGCACGTCGATCACTTCACAGTTGATGCCTATTTCACTTAGCTGCTGCGCTGCCTCCATGACTATTCTACACATTGAGCCATACGTCACCAAAGTGATATCGGTTCCTTCACGTAGCACTTCTGGCACACCAAGAGGTACTTTGAATTCTCCGATGTTCTCAGGAAGTTTTTCTTTTAGTCTATATCCGTTAAGAGACTCGATAACAATGGCTGGATCGTCAGAAGCCATCAACGTGTTGTAGAAGCCTGCTGCCTGTGTCATGTTTCTAGGAACTAATACATGCATTCCTCTGATGGAGTTGATGATCATTCCCATTGGTGAGCCACTATGCCATACACCTTCTAATCTATGACCTCTAGATCTTACAATTAAAGGAGCTTTTTGACCACCTTTCATTCGGTATTGCAAGGAAGCAAGATCATCTGAAAGGGTTTGAATAGCATACAGTAAGTAATCCAGGTATTGAATTTCAGCTATAGGTCTTAAGCCTCTTAAAGCTGCTCCGATACCTTGTCCAATGATAGTG
>CAXEKM010000699.1:0-3397 GCA_963996645.1 uncultured Marinoscillum sp. | reverse complement strand
GTTTGAAAGGAAGAATAATCTGACGCAATTCTTCATAGCACAATTGCCACTTAGATTCTTTATTGAAAAAGAAATCAGCACTTGGGATGTCCATCATGGGTTAACAAGTTTTCTAGATTCAGGTCTAAAATACCATGAAATACAGGTTAATAAAAGCAAAAGCACTGACGGAAAGATTTCACCAAAAGGATCACCAACAAACAAATGTGAAACTAGTGCGCCAGTCATGGCAAAAAAGAAGCCTGCATACGCCCACTCTTTTAACAAAGGTAGTTTTGGAGCCAAGGCAACGATCGTTCCCAAAATCTTCCAAACACCAAGAATGATTAAGAAGTAAGCCGGATACCCCAAATGATCTACCGTTCGCTCGATTTCTTCCGGCATTTGGATTAACTGTACGATTGCTGAGGATACCATTCCCAATGACATCCATAAGGTCGCAATCCAATAAATGATTTTGTTGCGTTTTGACATAACTAGTTGTTAAAAAGTGATTCGATTCGATTGTGAGCCATATTGATTCCTTGCACGAAAGGCAACTTGAGTATCTGATCTCTTACGTCTACAGATTGGTAGATCACATGCATGGTGAGTTTGGATTTATTGGTTCCAATTGATTCAAATTGCAAGTATTCTAACTGCACTGGAAATGGAGCACTCTCCATCTCAAATGTTCTGGTGATCTTTTCATTTGGCACAAATTCATGAATGGTGCCATTGAAACCGTGCTTATTCCCTTTAGGGTCTGTTGTTTCAAACTGGTAAGCTCCATGTCGCCTGTTTTCAAGCTTGATCACTTTAGTACCCATCCATTGGGCCACGATCTCTGGATCTTCATAAGCTTTAAAAAGAAGACCTAATGGTAGATCAAATTCTCTAGTGATAAAGAGTTCCTGCTTGTTGTCTTCAGCGTGAACCTGAGTTTTCATTTCCATAGTTTAACCCTTAGATTGATAGTTCTTCATAATAGCTTCCAACTTGTTAAAGCGTTCATCCCAGAGTTGTCTAAATGGCTCTATGAAATCGGCAATCTCTTTAATCTTTTGCGGGTTCAGTTGATAATGAACCTCTCTACCCTGCTGATCCTGCTGTAGCAATTCACACTCTGTGAGTATCTGTAAATGCTTGGAAATGGTAGGCCTAGCCGAATCAAAATTACCAGCGATTGCACCTGCAGTCATTGTCTGAGTCGTCAATAACATCAATATGGCTCTCCTGGTTGGATCAGCTATCGCTTGAAACACATCTCGTCTTAACTTCATTATGTAGCTATTTGACTACAAATATATGTGTAGCCAATTAACTACGCAATAGCGAGATTATTTTTTAATGCGATATTGAAATGGATTGCGTCCTGGTTTATCCTTAGGCTGTTCTGCCAGGCGTTCAAAAATATCAAGTGCGAGCATTTTCTTTTGAAACCTACTTCTATCCACTTCCTTTTCTAGTATGATTTGATGCAACTGATGAAGGTCGGGCATGGTAAAATACTCCGGTAAGAGATTATAGATAATAGGATTATCAATCACAGTTTGCATTAAATGCCTTTTTGCTGTTAAGACCATTTGTTGATGATCCATCCACATCTCAGGCAAATCGTTTAACGGAACCCAGCCATAAGCCTTATCAAAGACACCTATCTTCGGTTGAGTTACTTTTATATTTACAAGGGAGTAATAAACAAGAGAAACAAAACGATCATTCACCCAGGAATCTTTATTCCAGGCCATTTCAATTTTTTCAAAGAAACTGGACCACTCCACAGAGAAATTTCGATCAGACTGACCAAATACGGATAGGAACTGCAAATGAGGCTCATTGATGCCTGCACGTTCAAAAAGCACTTCCTGAGCCGCTTCCTCCACACTCTGATCACGCCTCACATATCCACCAGGCAGAAGCCACTTATCACCCACCTGAAGCAGCAAACATTTAAGCTGTTTCTCTTCATAGCCAATGATCACCGTGTCAACAGACAGGTTTGGTAAAAAGAACTTCTCTCCCTCCGACAAAAAGTTTTGAATCTCCATATGGCAAAAATACTAATATGTGTCATTTGGTCACAATTAAAATACCATTATATTTGTGTCATATTGTCCCAATTAAATGATGATGAGAAAAATTATTAAACCCACACTTATTGTATTAGTCAGTTTATTGGTCCTAGTACTTATTGCTGGATTCAGCGGTTGGATGTATCTAAAAGCCAAATTCTTAGATTTTGAAAGTGATTATGCTGAAACTACCTCCTTTGAAACAATTAACAATTCCGGTTATACATTTCTAGATCGAAATGCGAATGATGAATTGGACCCTTATGAAGACAGTCGTTTATCATTAGACACCAGAGCAAATAACCTCCTACAGTTAATGACTGTGGAGGAGAAAATTCACCTACTCAAAGGATCAGGACTAGCTTCTGCAATGGGTCGTGTGGAGGAAGGAAGAGGCATCCCTGGTGCGGTCGGAACTATTGTTCCTACTCCACGTCTTGGTATACCAACCGTTTATTTATCAGATGGTCCTGCCGGTTTAAGAATAGAACCAACAAGACCCGGAGAAGACCGAACCTATTATTGTACGGCTTTCCCTATTGCTACCGTACTAGCATCTACCTGGAATACAGAATTGGTTCAGGAAGTTGGGGATGCTATGGGGAATGAAGCAGTTGAGTATGGAATTGATGTGATTTTAGGCCCTGGAGCCAATATCCACCGACATCCTCTGTGTGGAAGAAACTTCGAATACTATTCAGAAGATCCACTTCTGACAGGATACATCGGTGCAGCTATGGTCAATGGCATAGAGTCCAACAACGTAGGTACTTCTGTAAAGCATTATGCAGCAAACAATCAAGAGACAAACAGAAACTACAATGACGTGATCGTATCCGAAAGAGCACTCCGTGAGATCTATTTGAAAGGATTTGAAATCATTGTGAAAAAATCACAACCATGGACCATCATGTCTTCCTACAACAAAGTAAATGGAGTCTACACATCTGAAGATCCTTTTTTACTTACTGAAGTTCTTCGAGATGATTGGCAGTTTGAAGGACTGGTGATGTCTGACTGGTTTGGCGGTGATGACGCTGTTGCGCAAATCTCCGCAGGTAATGATTTGCTAGAGCCTGGCACTAAAAAGCAGTGGGACGCTCTTGTAGAAGGTTATGAAAATGGTTCTCTCACCATGAAATCAATCGACACGTCGGTTAAACGCATTCTGGAATTGATCATCAAGTCTGGCAAATTGGATGGTGAAACTTTTGATAACAACCCTGACTTAAAAGCACATGCCGCCACTACCAGACAATCGGCAACAGAAGGTATGGTTTTGCTCAAAAACAACAACACACTTCCTATTTCGTCAGCATTGAATGTTGCGCTTTTGGGTGTAT
>CAXEKM010000698.1:0-2729 GCA_963996645.1 uncultured Marinoscillum sp. | reverse complement strand
GCTTTGTTTAATCAATACCGATTAAAACGAGCAGCTTACTTACTGACCAATTCGGACCTGAACGTTTCTGAGATTATCTACAAGACAGGCTTCAACAGCCGATCCTATTTCTACAAATCGTTTCAGGAGATGTTCCAATGTTCACCATCATCTTACACTGGAACCAAATAAAAAAAGAAACACTACACACCGTCTGCGTGTAGTGTTTTATTCCAATTATTCCCTGTCTGGATCTACTTTTACACTGAAGGATTAATCCAGTGAGGCTTTGTTTTTTCACCTTCAGCTACCTAATCATTCTTACCCGGTAAATGCTTATACTGCATTCACTTCGAGGTTGTCATCTTCAGTTCATAAACCAGCAATCACGAATCTAGATGAGAAGACGGTCGAGCTAGTTTCGCATAACGCGCTCCCTACTTTTGACAGTAACACAAAACAAAGTCTTCATTCAACTAAGATTTCATCGTGGGCAATTTCATCCGTATAATCGTACCTTATCGCCCAATAACTCCGACCAATTCAGCATACAAATCACTGATTAACAATTATTTACATCTAGATATAGTTTTAGTAAATATCCCCTTAATCATTGCCTATTTGACTATAAAATACCATATGATCAACTTTGAAGTCGAAATCAAAGTGGAACACAGCATTCCTTTTATACTAGCGATGAAGACATTCAAATACATTAGTATATCACAACAAACAGCACGTACTCAGCAACGTGAATATTACCATTTCGATGATGAACTGAGACGGGCATTGGTCAAACGACTGAAGGCAAGTTTCAGAGACATTGATGGCCTCATGCTCTTGTCGACGTGCAATAGAACAGAAATATATTTCGAGTCCGTTTCCACGATGGCCTCGGAAATACGTGATTACCTTATTGATTTATTCAATCCTTTTGACGCGAATCAGGATGTCTTATTTGACATAAGTAACGATTCTGAAATAACCGCTAAACATCTTCTGGAAGTCGCGAATGGCATGCAATCTGCAGTCATCGGTGACGGACAAATACTAGCTCAAATAAAAGAAGCCTATCATTTTTCTTTGTCACGTCATCTGCAAGGATCCTTAATGGAGCGTGCTATCCAAGCTGTATTTAGAAGTCATAAAAGAATATCGAATGAAACATCATTTCGCAATGGCTCCCGCTCTACTTCTTATCGAGCGTTGAAATTACTTGAAAAAAATTTTGGTAAAAATGGACTCGAAAATCAACACCTACTATTAATCGGAGCTGGTGAAATAAGTATTGAACTACTTAAATACTTCCATAAATTTAAATTTAAGTCTGTTACGATCACCAACAGAACAGAAAGCAAATCCACTGAACTAGCACAGATTTATGAATTAAATACGACTCCATGGTCTGCTATTGAGTCCAACAGCATAGAAGCGTATGACATCATCATTACAGCTGTAAGTAACCGCAAGGACCTTATTCACTCCACCTCCAACCCAAATCAGGTATTTGTGGATTTAGCGTTACCTGCCAACGTGAGTCAACAGCTTTCGAACACGCACACCGTCTACAATTTGGATCAATTAACGGAAGAAATTGATGAAACGGATGCATTGCAAAGACAAGCAATCAGTACAGTACATCACATCATACATGAAGAACTTACCAATTACTCGAGCTGGCTCAATCAATCCGAAATGAGAGAACTGCTTGGAACGTATAAAAAAGAATCCAAAAAACTGATTCTTTCGACTATTGAGCAGTATTACAATGACAATGGAAACGAAGAAGACCTGGAGCAATTAGCAGAGCTAATAGCCAACAAGCTGGTAAGAAGGTCCATAAAACATCGTGACTCAGAGAAGAATGCTGCCAACATAGCCGAAGAACAAAACCTTAAAGTGGCATGAGATCAACTAAAACAGGAGTACTTCTAGTTAACCTTGGCACGCCAGATTCTCCTACGGTAAAGGATGTCAAAAAATACTTAACTGAATTTTTAATGGATGGAAGAGTCATTGATCTTCCTCCTCTCAAAAGATCCCTTCTTGTTCGAGGAATTATAGCACCATTTCGGTCCAAAAAAGTTGCCAGAGAATATCAGAAATTATGGACACCCATGGGTTCTCCCTTACTTGTCTATGGAAATAGCTTGGCTCAAAAACTCAATCAGCTTTTTAGTGAAGATGATACCATTGTGGAACTTGCCATGCGCTATCAGAGTCCATCCATCGAACAAGGGTTAAACAAATTGCGACAGGAAAAAGTCGATAAATTCATCATTTTCCCGTTGTTTCCACAGTACGCTTCGGCAACTACAGGTTCTATTTATCAACAAGTAATGGATATTACAAAATCATGGAACATCACCCCATCTATTGAATTTATTAACAGTTACCATGAAAACGAAAAATTCATAAGAGCCTTTACCAATAAAGTATCCAAAGATCTTACGATCTACCAACCAGATCATATTCTTTTCAGTTATCACGGCATTCCAGAAAGGCACCTTACCAATATTCAGAAGGAGAATCCAAGCACTTGTAGCTGGCCTGCCTGTGCATGTGGCACAGCCACTGTCAATCAACCATATTGCTATCGTTCTGCATGCTTCAAAACATCAGAGCTAATTGCACAAAAACTAAATATTCCTGTTTCTAAATTTACAACTTCCTTTCAGAGCCGATTGGGTAAGGATCCATGGATTCAACCTTATACAGATGAAATCATCAAGCATTTAGCCAGACGTGGC
>CAXEKM010000697.1:0-2280 GCA_963996645.1 uncultured Marinoscillum sp. | reverse complement strand
AGTATAATATTCACTGGGGATTCCATCCTTAAAAAGCATCTCTTTGATTACTTTCAGCTTTTCTTCATTTCTGGCAATCATTCCGATTTTATATCCAGCTCTTCCAAAACGCAGAGCAACGGCATAACTGATACCTCCTCCCATTCCGACAATAGCGATGACTTTTTCCATAGTTTAAAAAATGTAGTGACTTCTATAAAAGATGTTACCTGTATTATTTGTTTAGAAACTCGTGATATAGTGGGTAATATCCTTCATTTAATTTATAACAAGTAACTCATTAATTCTGACAGGTATTTCGTAATTTCATTGTGCTATCCAAACTTCACTAACTCCAATGAAAGCATTACTTATCGCCATAGTATGTATGCTTCTAATGCATCAATATGCATTTTGCCAACTCCAATCGGACAGAAAAGCACTTAAAACATTAATCAAGACAAACACAGGTGAGATTAGTGGCTACTTGTCTGGAGCTACTTCCGATTCACTTTTTTTATACTCTATTGAGTATAGAAAAGACACGTCAATAGCAATTCACACTATTGATCGAATAGCCGTACTCCAAAAAGGGTCATTTAAGGATAGCTTTGTTACGGCTTTTGCCATTAGTGAGCCTATCATCTTGTTTACTGCATTAACCACCGACGACTTTTTTGGGCCGGCATTCTATCTTGTAATTGGTAATATATTTATCGTGGCTCCAGTAAGTGTCCTTTCGGGATTAGTTGGCACTACACCTAATATCAAATTAGATCTATCTGATCAAGCAGACATCAAACAATTGGGAGATGGCCATTTGAGTAAGTTCTTTTTTGATAAAAAAGAATTTAGAACAACACGGAGGGGCATCATTCAGATCAATGATTTGACGTTTTCAGAAAAACCAAACCCCAAACGACTTCAACTTGGGTACAGTCCAGTATTTCATATTACAGCACTTCAATTTGGAAGAAATTATAATAATATGTTGTCTACGCTGCAAAACAGCCTGCCAAATGGAGATCAATTTTATGAAGACAATGACAACATCAATGCAGAAGTGGGAATTGCCTATTCTCCAAATTCATATTGGGAAGTAGGATACTTGCTACGCTCAGTAGTTGATAGCTATCAATATGCAAATTACGAATTAGGGAATAATGAATTTGCCAGTGCTCAATATAACCTGACCTATTTCACTCACAGCTTACAAGTACTTCGCAAATTCAGCAGTTTTCAACAAGGGATAAGTGATAATTGGCAATTTAATGCAGGTGCCCTATTGTCGCTAATGCCAAATATTATAGGTAATTCTTTCTCGATATACCATGAGGAGTATACCCAAGAGTTTCATAATAGTCAGAAGTCTACCTCCGCAGGAATTGGACTAATTGGATCAATAGATTATTATTTGACCCGTAACTTTTCTTTCCGATTATCCATTGACCATTCCTGGTTTACACCAATCAAAATCGATGGGTATGACTTCAATGAGTCCAATTTATCATTTGAGAAATTGACCCTTCATCCACAAACAACCAACGTCTCTTTTGGCCTAAGAGGCTCATTCTAAGGAATAAAGGTAATTAACTAATTTTTTAGTTGTATAACTGATTTATCCGTTATACATTTAGGCTATGGAAAAACTCACCAAAGCCGAAGAGCCAATTATGCAGCAGCTCTGGAAACTGAAGAAAGCGTTTGTAAAAGATGTAATTCGGGAGTTACCGGAACCAAAGCCACCTTACAATACAGTTTCCTCCATCATTAGAATATTAGAAACGAAAGGAATGATTGGTCATAAAGCCTATGGCAAAACTCATGAGTACTTTCCTGCAGTTACTCGACTCGAATACAGCAAATTCCTAATGAGCAGCATGGTCAAAGAATACTTTGATGGTTCCTTCTCCCAGGTCATGTCTTACATGATCAAAAGTGATGAACTGAGCGATGACGAAATAAAAGAATTGAAAAAAATGATTAACGATAAAGACAATGGATAAACTCACAGCCTATTTACTCGAAGTTGGATTATCATCCGGCATACTCTTCCTTGGTTTCCTCCTCATTAGACAACACTTGCAGCCGAAAGTAAGAAGATTTGTGCTCCTAGCCTGCCTGATAGCACCAATTCTAGCCAGCATTGGCAACTACACGGTTCACTCATCTACCTGGATACCTACTTCTTCGAAGGTCTCTAAACTATTTAATAACAGACCAGAAGCAATTGAACCAAAAGTTGCTGCTGAACCGGCTAATCCTGAGATCAATGATAAAGCAACTCTGAAAGCTAATTCT
>CAXEKM010000696.1:0-2825 GCA_963996645.1 uncultured Marinoscillum sp. | reverse complement strand
TCATCTGATGATTTATTAAACTTCCCTTTCCAAAATCGATTCATCAATGCTGGGATGGCTAGTGTTGCTAATATCCATACAGTCGTTAAAACATTGTCTACAGCTATCGTGCCCGCATAGAGAATTCCGTTTTCCTGAAAGCCATATTCCAGAGCAACCGCATTGAAATTAACACTACCGCCTGTGTAGGTACCAGTAAGCATTCCTGCAATGATATTTGCATTTTCTCCCAATACGTTTTCTGGCTGTATGATATACCAGGAAGCCAAAATGCCGAAAGTGGTTGCAGAGGAACCTATCAAAAACAATCCAATCATTGGCAGGCCAGCCTGTTTAATAGAAGTGAGATTGACATTAAGTAGTAGATAGAAAATGGATAGTGGTGCGATGTAAGTAAATATGCCACTATACAATTCTATGCTGTTGGAAGCGGAAGGAATGATCTTCAGGTTGGCAACTACAGCTGTGAATAGAATAGCAAGCAGAGCTGCGCCAAGTTGCTTTCCAATTTTGGTCTTGCCCGCATAGATGGACAAGAGCACAATCAAACAAAGAATGGTGAATACGTAAACAGGATCACTGGTAAATGGCATAGGTAGTAGGTTGTCTAGTCGACAATTTACGACTTAGCGTCAGAATAATAGATGATTTCTAAAAAAGTACCAGAGTCAGATTCTTCCTTTTTCTTCGCTTTAAGTTCTTTGATGATGCCAGCACAATGTGTGGTCTTTTCTGCAATTTTTTCACTTCCTCTCTTATGAGCAATGAAAAAGTCTGTGTCTGTTTCCTCATCTCTTAACTCATAGACATCATACTGATCCATAATTGGAATCATCGCGAAAGTGGTGACATTGTTGGTGATGATTGGGATCATGATGAATCCAGTGAATTTTGTTTTGGAATCGATCAGTTTTGGAATACCCGTGATGATGGCCGTTTGTGAAGCCTGTCCTTGCTGATTAGCTTCTGCTGGTGTGAAATGTGCCGGTAAATGTTTGGAATACAGATCTTTTAATTCCTCAGATAGATAAGAAATCACCTTGTTGTGATGCTCCGTATCTAGTTGCATGAGAGCCATTTCCAGGAACAAAATCATATTCTGCTTATCCGAGAATACTCCGGCCGCTTTGGCTAGTTCGGCTGAAGTAATTTGATCGTCATTGGCTTTTGTGAGGATGTTGTAAAACCGACCTCCGTTATCGAAATCTTCCAGTGCCTGTTCTATTGAGTTATAGGGAATGAGTTCTTTCATGGTGGTTGTTAGAGATGAAACTATTTAGATAGTTTGTTTATCACAAGATACTACAATTAAGGCCTCATACTCCATTTTTTATTAGTCAATATCCTCCTGTTTAATGCTAAACGTGATTTTACTGTTACCAGAATTGGTTTGCCATGAATTGTAATTAAAGGGGGTATTTACTGAGTCTTCAAGGTCTCGTCCAGGTCCTTGCCAGGTTTGTTGAAGAGCATTATTCGCATATAACTTTACCTGTGCATAGTCGCTTGATAAAATATCGACATAAGCATTGATAGGACTATTTGCGTTATCCATATATGTTTCATCAATTAAATGAGAAAGACCCGAAGTAATATTGAAACTATCTGCTGTTGCACCTCGATCAATGACTAACTGCACTGATTGGTCAGTACTGTTTTGATAGCTAACATGATATTCACGTTCCAGGTCAGGTTCTTTGCAACAACAGCTGTTGAAGAAAAGAGAAAGCACCAGGATTACTATCGTATATGAAGTAATGGACATTGGTTAGTAATTGTAATTTCCCTGTAATCGGGATTTTTTAATGACTCATTTAAATAAAGGTCATTTATGCGAGACTATTGATTTCCTGAAGCGATTTATAGCCTCACCAAGAATAAGAATGGAAAAGATCACCAAAGTATAAAAAAAGGATTGATTTTCCTCTTGGGTGGTATTGGCCAGATATAAAAGGTAACCCGCAAAGATTAGTGATATAATCAAGCCTAAAACAGAATAAAGTTTACTTGAAGTCATAGTTGGAGTTTTAGTTTTTCATTATGAACTTAATATCTAAGTTAATGGAATGACTCTTTTATTGCAAAAGCGAAATTGTTTGTCATGATTTCAACTTGCCTTTGCTATTTTGTGAGATGCATTGTTTATTCTTTCAGTTTATCAAAGATCAAACCCATGGTCTCAGGGTCGATGGCCTCCATGTCAATTAGCTTCAGTGAAGTAACCATGTGCATTGTGGAGGTTTTGTATTTGAGGAAATGTTCAGTTTTTAAGTGTGATTCATAGGCCTCTCGATCTGCATAAATCTCTAAAAGCCTAATGCTGGTAGGAGTTTCCTTCTTATACATAGGATAAATGCACAAAACTCCAGGTTCCAATGCAATAGAAGCCGCAGATTCTTCTTTTAAGATCGAGATGTATTCATCCAAGTAGGTCGAGTCTATTTCGATTTCAGCGATTCGGATCATCATGTCTTCAGGCTTCATATCGGATTCTTTAGTTGATTGGGTACAGGACCAGGTCAGTAATGAAATACAAAAGGCAACGAAGACGTTTTTGATTAAGATAGCGTTCATTTATAAATTATTTTTAATCGACAATGCCAAATCTTCCAACCGATCATCAATTCCTTCTGAAAACATATTACTCTGAAAACTGGCGTTGGATAATACCGCAATCCCAACATTGGATTCAGGGAAAATCATTAACCAATTTTGCATTCCCCAAATTCCCCCATGATGTCGATAGCATATCTCATCGTCTATTTCCAGTATGTTCCAGTGATAACCGATATCAAAATCATAGTGTGTACTGAAGAAGTTTTTGT
>CAXEKM010000695.1:0-5926 GCA_963996645.1 uncultured Marinoscillum sp. | reverse complement strand
TCTATTATGATGGAGTTCCTGTAGGTTCAGATGAAATTGAATCGGTATATCAGGAGACCGGTTCGGTTTATATCGCCACATCCTATGATGCGAACCTTTTTAATGGATTTTTGGATGAAACTAAAATATGGAGTAGAGCTCTGACGAGCGCAGAAATTAGTTCTTCCGCAAATGGTAATCAACTAAATGATGAAGCCACCTCTCTTATAGGTCATTATACTTATAATAATCAACTGGGACAAGACTTTGCTACGAATGACGCAGGTGAACAACCAGCATTGATGAAGGAAATGAATACGTTGGATAACTGGGCTACTGTGGATGATATTGCCGTCGACTATCAATGGTGGTATCTGGATACCGATAATGATAATTATGTTGGTGAAGGTATTGTATCATGTGATTCTCCTGGAGAAGGATATTTGATGGAATCCGAACTGGTTGGAGCTGGTAAAAGTACGGGTGATTGTGATGATAACAACGCAAATGTTAACCCATCGATGACTGAGATTCCTGGTGATGGTATTGACAATGACTGTGATCCCGCAACTTTTGACATGGAGCCATTCATTACCACCTGGAATACTTTTGATGGCGGTATCTACATCCCGATTAATGGTGATTTTTTAGAAGAGTTTGATTTTGCCATTGATTGGGGAGATGGAACTGTAGAGGTGTATTCCACAGATTGGGATAGAGAAAATGACTATGTCTATCATAGTTATGATAGAAATGGCACCTACACCATTAGGATAGCAGGTGATTTTCCGGCAATGTATTATTACGAAAGTGTTTCGGATTATGGTGTGCTTCAAAGTATTGAGCAGTGGGGAGACATCCAATGGAAAAGTATGGAGTCCATGTTTGACGGAGCCTATGACATGGTTTACAATGCGACTGATAGTCCTGATTTAAGTGAAGGACCAAGTCTTGAATATATGTTTTATGATGCTGGTAAAGCCAATGGTGATTTCGGTGACTGGGATATTACCACTGTCACCAATATGGGTAGTATGCTCTATAACTCAGGGCTTAGCCTTCAGAACTATGAAGCAACACTTGCTGGCTGGGCTGCTCAGGAGGTTCAGACGGGTATTATGCTTGGTGCTGATGGACTAAAGTACTGTGATGTATCCAATCGTGATTTTCTGATCACCGAAAAGAACTGGACGATTTCAGGGGATTCACCATTAGGGGAAGAAGTACTATTGGATGCCAATGAGTTGTCAATACTTTATAGTGATACGCCTATAACTGCACTTACCGCACCAACGGCCACTGCCTGCGCGGGTACTATAACAGCAACACCAGATGTAACATTGCCAATAACTTCATCGCAAGTTATTACCTGGACATTTGATGATGGTAATGCGGAAACTGAAGATAAGGTTCAAACCCAGCAGGTCTTCGTTGGACGTCCATTTATAAGCACCTGGCAAACTATAGCGGATTACGGTGATGAAATCATTATCCAGCCGGTACTTAGTTTGGTAGAGCAAACAAACATCATTATCGATTGGGGAGATGGTACCACCAGTCATTATGATGGTAGTGATCCAAATAACGAATATCCGTTCGATTATCATGATTATAGTACTCCTGGGGTTTACACGATCAAAATCTATGGGTATCTACCTGGTATTACTACTGACTTCTTTTTTGGTGGATCAGGTAATGATCTGGCTCCCTATCTATTGAGCATTGATCAATGGGGAGATATAGAATGGGGGGTATTAAGTGGTGCATTTATGTCAGCAGAAAATCTGGTATTGAATGCTACTGATGCTCCAAATTTATCCGGTGTGACTAGTCTGGAAAATTTGTTTAATGGTGCTACTTCACTCGATGCGGATCTAGGTTCCTGGCAAGTGGAAAGTGTTTCCAACATGTCCAATATGCTAAGCAATACCAATGTAAGTAGACGCAACTATGAAGCGACTCTTGAAGGTTGGTCACAGCAATCGCTAAATTCTGGAGTTACTCTCGGTGCGAATGGCTTAATCTATTGTGACGATGTATCTAGAAATAATCTTATCAATAATTTGGGTTGGACCATATCAGGTGACACTCAAAATTGTAGTTTGATTCTTGATCCATTGGAAGATCAGATCATTGATGAAAAAACACTTCTTTCAATTGCTGTTATGGGGTCATATACCGGAGAAGGAACAGCTACATACAGTCTTGATGCAGCATCTTTAGCTAATGGAATGAGTCTTGATGCTACTACTGGAGCTTTGACATGGACACCATCTGAAGCCCAGGATGGAGTATATCAGGTGAAGGTTACGTTTGCTGATGAGACACTTTCAGAGGAAATTGAATTCGAAATTATTGTCAATGAAGTGAATGAAGCTCCTGTGCTTGCCAGTATTGGTGACAAAACTTTGAATGAAGAAGTAGAACTAACATTCACAGCGTCGGCAACTGATCCTGATCTTCCAGCTCAGTCACTTTCATACAGTTTGGATGCAAGCTCTGAGATCAAAGGAATGAGAATCAACTCTGCAACAGGAACATTCACTTGGACACCTTCTGAGTCTCAATCAGGAGAACATTCTGTGACAATTACAGTGACGGATGGCGTTCTTACGGATGATGAAGTGATATCGATCACTGTCAATGAAGTAAATGCTGCTCCGGTATTAGTAGTTATTGGTAACAAAACAGTAGATGAGGGGACTACATTGACTTTTACAGCTGCAGCCAATGATCAGGATGTTCCGGTACAGACACTATCTTATAGTTTAGATGCAGCTTCTTTGGATAAAGGAATGACAATCAATGCATCTACAGGAGTATTTAGTTGGATGCCATCAGAAATTCAGTATGGTGATTACTCGGTGATCGTTACCGTTTCTGATGGAGAGCTTACAAGCGATGAGACCATCACCATCACAGTGAATGAAACCAATCAACTCCCAACACTTGCTACAATTGGAGCTAAAACTATTGATGAAGAGCAAGTTCTCACTTTCACTGTCTCTGCAACCGATGCTGACTTGCCTGCCCAGACATTATCCTATGGCCTGGATGAGGAATCTATTTCGTTGGGAATGACTCTCGATCCTTCTACAGGAGTATTTACATGGACACCAACAGAGGCACAATCAGGAGTACATGAAGTAACTGTAATGGTTAGTGATGGTATTGGAGTAAGTCAAGAAATTATCACTATCACTGTAAGTGAAATCAATCAGGCTCCTGTATTGGAGGTGATTGATAATCAAGAGATTAATGCTGAGTTAGAATTGGTGATTGCAGTTTCTGCATCTGACGTGGATCTGCCCGCACAAACTTTGGTTTACAGCATGGATGCTTCTTCTGTAGAAAAAGGAATGACTATTAGCAATTTAGGAATCATTAGCTGGACTCCAACATCTGATCAGGTTGGTGATCACGAAGTGACTGTAAGTGTAACTGATGGCGAGTTGACCGATAGTGAAACCTTCCAGGTAACTGTCAATGAAGTTGGTTCGAATGTAGCGCCTGTATTAGCAGCCATTGAAGATCAAACAATCAATGCAGAATCAGCACTTAGCCTTACGGTGACAGCAACAGATGTAGACGGAGATGAATTGACCTACAGTTTGGATGCCACCTCATTAGGCAAGGGGATGACCATCAATACCTCAACGGGGTATTCAGCTGGACTCCAACTTCTGATCAGGTTGGTGATCACGAAGTGACGGTAAGTGTAACTGATGGCGAGTTGACTGATAGCAAAGGATTTGTGATTACAGTGAACAATATAACTCTTGGCTTAGATGACATCTCATCTATCATTATCTATCCAAATCCGGTTGTCAATAGTTTCCAGGTGTTGGCTAGTGATGTAGTGCATATAGAGGTGTTAACTACGGATGGACAGTTAGTGATTAGTCAGGTAAACAGTGGAGAGGTGGATATGAAAAATCTAGCTTCTGGAACCTATCTGGTGAAACTCATCAGTGTTAGAAATAAAGTAGAAATAACCAGAATCATTAAGCGATAACTAAGGCGCAATTCGTTACTAAATGAATTGTTTGGGCGGCCCAAGGGGCCGCCTTTTTTATTGTTAGCTGCTCCATTTTTTATAAAGTGGTAAAATTGTAAGTGTTTGATTATTAGTTTGTTATCGTGTAATGGCGGTTTTGTTTACCTACCTGGCGGTATGGTTCACTCAGTAGATGGTCATATTTTTCATATCCCTTGTTTGAGACAATATGTTTGATCCGATTTTAAACTAATCGCGACATATATGAAAGATACATTTACCGTTTCGCATTTACTCAAACTACTCGTGTTTGGTGTGATTGCTTTGATAAGTTATAGCCCTTCACAAGGTCAGATTTATAGTGAAGGTTTTGAATCAGACATGGGAGGTTTTACCATCTCAGGTACTAACCCGAGTTGGATACGTCAGACTAACTTCAAAAGTGAAGGCAGTTATGCTGTAGGTACTCATAAAAACGCAGGAGACTTCTACAGTAATGAATCTTCTTATCTGACTTCACCAGTTATTAGCATACCGGACACAGATGAGCTCATACTGATGTCCTTTATGAGAAGAGAGGTTGCTTCCTGGGGCAAGGATGGAGCATACATGGAGATATCTACTGACAATGGAGCTAATTGGACTAAGGTGTATTCCTGGTTAGAGCAAGGATACAATGATGGACAGTATTGGTATGGAAACTATACCGGTGGTGGCTTTGTATTTACATCTGCCGACATATCGGATTATAGAGGGATGGATATTCGTTTTCGTTTCTATATGAAAACAGATGGTACTGGCGGTTCTGATGGACTTACATTTGATGATATTCAAATAAATTATTTGCCAGAGAGTTATGCAGTGCCAGTTCTTTCTTTAGATTCTATTGATCAAGATGATCTTTACATAAGTGTGGATTTTGGTGTGGATGTTTCTGGTTTTGATAATGCAGACGTCACGTTAGGAAATGGTACGTTAACTAGTATCACCACTTTAAGTGCGACTAAGTACCAGTTGAAAATTCGACGTATTACTCCGGATGTAAATATTGATATAAGTATTAGGAAAGGTGCTGTAACTAGTGTAAGCGGTTCAAAACCCAGTCTTAGCGTAAGTGATAGCTTCGAAAACCCAATTTGTTACAATACTTCAGAATATGAGTATCATCTACACTGGAGTCAATCTTTAAATATAGCAGGTAAAGTTTATACCGAGCCAGGGACTTATACAGATACACTTGTTAATCAAGTGGGTTGTGACAGCATAATGACGACTAAGTTATACTTTGATTTACCCCTCAATGAAGCCTGTGATGCAGTCCTTCAATTCGACGGTGGTTATGAAACTATGTATAACCTGTATATGCCCTTAACCAATAACAGTTTCACGTTAGAAGCCTGGGCTAAAGCTGATCAGCTAGGCACAAGTAGATTTATATTTGGAAACGGTGGCTCTACAACTAATAAGTCAATGCATTTTGGATACAATGCAGATGGTTCTTTGAAGATGGCATTTTATGGCAATGATCTTAACGGCACTGAGAATGTATGGGATAATCAATGGCACCATTATGCATTTACATTTGATGCGACAACTAAGGTCAGGAAAATATATAGAGATGGTGTGGAAATGGCATCTGATATTTCATCGTCAAATTATTTATCAAACTACCTATATATAGGCAGGGGTTATCTATATGGAAGTCAGCAGTGGGATGGTCTGATCGATGAAGTCAAAGTTTGGAATAAAGCCTTGAGTACATCAGAGGTAAATGCTTCTATGAAGTTGTCCGATGACTATTCGGAGTCTGGTTTAATTCATGCTTATAATTTCAATGAGGGAACTGGTACTACTGCAAATGACCGAATTGGAGGCGAGAATTTTAAATTCGTCAATATGGATGCAACGAACTGGAAGAATATAAATGGGGGTGCGATTTTGTCTTCTTCT